>DAOWID010000416.1 GCA_030641115.1 Planctomycetota bacterium
AGATTCGCTGGCGTCACTATCCCCACTCAGATCCTGCGCGAGCCGTTGAAAGGACGATTGTCGGCAAGGCCAACCGGTGGGGTATCTTTGTGCCAGGACCAAATCAGCCGGCGCTGGAGTTCGAGTACCCCGGGGAATATGTTTGCGATGTGACCGTCCGGCACAGGGACGAGGACGACACACTCTGGCTGGCATGTCGACGTGGGGCTTCGGTGGTCGTGACACCCAACTCAAAGGTCGTCGTTCATGGTGAACGAGGGAACCGCAGTCCCACGGCCAGATGGCGAGCACGATGGTTCATGGCAGGCGATGGCCGATTCATAGCTCCACTCCGCCTTACGTCTGGCGGACAAGCACCTCCGGAATTACCGCCAAATCCGCCGTCGTTTGGCGGATCGGACGAGAGACTAAATCGCGTGGACCTGGGTCACACATGCTTGCCGTACGAGCCTGGAGACGTGGCTTGGCTTGGTTCGCGGATGAACTTCTCACTGTTTCCGGGCTTGACCTTTGAGGATCCCGAGGGAACGATTTCGGATTTGATTGAGCACAGATGGCCCGCGGTACGTGACGGTGCAGGCCGAGAGGGTCTATATCCGTACGAGCTGAAGCCGGAAGACCGCCGCGCCATAGGGGAGATGCCTTACGTGTGCATGACCGCCAGCGGTGTTCCACCAAGCATCAGTCCTGAAGACGTAGATCAGTGGGGATACTTCTATACCACGTCGTGGCGGCCGGGGGTTGCGGTACGGTCGCTGGTTGCCGAGGACGCCCAACCGGTCGGGTACTGGTTCTTCGACGATCCTTACGGCTATCAGTTCGGCAACGGCCCCCAGGGCGATCTGCCCGGCGATGTCAAGATGAACTATGGCGGCGGCGTTTTCCGCGATAAGTCCAGCGGCGTGACGCACTACGGCGGCTACGCATCGATGTTAGTGCTGATCGACGGCCGGGACCCGCTGGGCGCCCGGGTTCTGCCGCCTTTCAACGGACTTGTGCCCGGCTCGCCGCCGTGTGGGCCGCTGCTTCAGATCGGTGGCAAAGAATATGATGTTTTCCTGACATTTGGCGCGGTCGGACCAGGTGCGATCCTCGAGGTTGGAGACCGCCTGTCAATCGCCGGGGTGGTCTGGCCTCCGGTGAGCGGTCATGTTGAAGGCAGAATCGTCACCCCACGGGGTAAGCCGGAGCAGTTCAAGACGCGCTCCGACCCGATGGGCGCATTCGATTACGCTGGGCCGGTTGTGGACGAGCCGGGAGTCTGGATTATTTCCGTTGAGGGTGTGTGCACAGGCAGGACGAGCGTCGGCACGATATCCGAACTCGTCCCGGCCGAGAAATGGCCTCGCGGCAGTGGCATTGGCCTATCTGATTCGACCTTTCCGCTGCCTGTAGTGTCGAAGGGGTCGGAACCTATCGCTTTTGACCTTCCACCTGGCTTCCGCGCCAGACCGCCTTTACCCCTTGTCATTCACGGTCACCTCCCGCTCGCAGTGACAGCAGACAACGTGAATGTCCTGGTAAGTCTTCCCGGCCAGGTCGTCGACCAGCGAGTTGTGCCGGTGAGTAACGGCACATTTGAGTACGTTTACGATCCCCGCGAGCTCCGCAGACTCTTTCCGAACATCGACACTATGATAGAGATGCCGGAGGGTGGCTTCGAGCATGCGCCGGCGTGGTTTGACACAGTAACGTTCACATTCTGGGCGGGCAAGCAAAATGGGTTGATGGCGGGCATGGTACTGCTTCAGGCAGAAGAGGTATATGCCCAGGCAAGCACGGGCCGCCGCATGCCTCTGCTTCCCAGGGCAGACTTTAGCCCGGACAAACGAGAGACGAGGCACGAGGCACGAGGGACGTCCTTCATCCCTCGTCCTTCGTCCCTTCCGCCTCCTAAACAGCTCGAGCAGCCCGGTGGCCGTGGCACTCACAGCTCCTTGCTAACCCTTTCGCCCTCTGGGGATATGCTCTTCGCCGCACACCCATGGTCGGGAGAAGTCGTGCGGATGGATGTCACGGGAGCCAGACCTGGTGTTCTCAGGACGGCGCACACGGGTGGTGAACCTCGGTCAGTGGCGATTTCGCCGGATAGCAGCCGTCTTTATACCGCACTGGTTGATAAGTCACAAATCCTGGTCCTGGACGGCACTTCGCTGAAGGAGATCGCCCGCTTTCACGTCGGAGGCGGACCCAGAGCGGTGTTGCCGTCCGCGGACGGGAAGGGGCTTTTCGTTGCCGATGCTGACGGAGATCGCGTGCTGCGGCTTGACGCTGCTACGGGCAAGGTAGAGGCGACAAGCACGTATATCAACCGGCCTGGCTGTCTGGCGCTGGCGTCAGATGGAAGCGAGGTCTACACGGTCAGCTTTCGCACCGGCCAGATTGTAGTGTTAAATGAGCAATGCGCCATCTTGCGCAGGCTTATTGCTTCGGCGCAGTTGCACCAATGTCACACTGTAACGCTTGGACCAAGCGGCCTTCTTCATGCTCCCCAAACCCGTTCGGATACGGTTGTGGGAGGAACCACATTCGACCGTTCCGTGTTTCCCGCTGTCGTGGTTGCCGAGCCACGCAGCAGCCGGGCATCAATCAAGTATTTCCCCGACCTGCTCGTCATACCGCCTCACAGGCCGGTGGAAGTCGCCGTTGATCGACGGACGGTTTATTTGGCGTCCGCCGGTAGCGACGATGTGCTGGCGATCAATAGAGATTCCGGTTTTGCAAAATGGCACGCCCCACGAGTAGGCATGGAACCGGGAGGGATCGTGCTGGATAGCATTCGAAAGCGTCTTTACGTCCTCACTATTACCGGACAGGAGATTGCGACCTTGGATGCGAGGACCGGCGATGTCTTGTCGCGCGTGCGGTTCGCCAGCGACCCCACACCGCCGAAGATCGCCCGCGGACGATACCTCTTCGGCACGGCGACCGACAAAAGGCTCACCAAGGACCAATGGATGTCGTGCGCCGTTTGCCACCCAGGCGGTGACCAGGATGGACGACAGTGGGATTTCGGCAATGGCCCGCTGGACACAACTTCGCTTCGTGGCTGTCTTGCGACAATCCCTTTACACATTACGGGCCACCTGGATGAGATTCAGGACACGTACGATTTCACCCGGCTGATAATGGCCGGGCAGTGGTTTGTTCCGCGTAAGGACATGCACGACTACCTCGGCAAATCGAACGCAGGTCTGGATCCTGATCTTGACGCGCTGGCAGCCTACATAGCGAGTCTGGCGCCCAGAAGACCTCCAAAGCCGCCACTTCAGTTCAGACCCCTCATCGAGAAAGGCAGGGAGATCTTTTTCAGCAAAGAGACGAGTTGTGCAACCTGCCATCCCCCGCCTTTGTATACCGATAGGCCAGAACGCACCGACGAAGGCACGTTTGTTTTGCATGACGTAGGCACGTATCTGCCGGGGGAGGCCAAGCAGCATCAGCGGCTCGATACCCCCTCGCTCATCGGTCTGCGCAGATCAGAGCCTTACCTGCACGATGGCAGGGCCAAGACCCTCAAGGAGATCTTCACACACTTCAATCCCGAGGATAAGCATGGGCGGACTTCGCATCTCAGCGAGCAGGATATCCAAGCCCTCGTGGAGTTTCTGAAGTCTCTTGACTAAACAGGAGGCAGTTCCAGAACCGAGAGAACGATAACCTCATCTTCTTTTGTAAACCTTTCTGATTGCGTGTGCCGGCATTCAACTCCGGCATTTCGTCTATCTTCGCCCACCGACATAGCTTGGCTCTGGCCCTTGTATCTCGCCGGTGCCTTGTACCACTGCCTACGAGTGGATGGCAAGTGGGGTCCCGAAGGAGTTCACCGGCAACGATTCATACTCTCTTGACACCGTTTCTGCTTCGCGCCGCACATGGTACCGACAGCAGGTTGTGGAATCATGCGTCAATCCGCCGAGGCGGAACCGAGCAAGTACCTGCTACGAAATCCGCCCCAAGATGCGATCGAGAGAGTCCGATGTCTGGTAAATCAAGGCCTCCGGATAGTGTGGATAGGGATGAAAATACTCAAAGGTGACATATCCACGATACCCTATCTTATCCAATTCCTCTGTGACGGCGGGCCAATTGGTAGTGCCGTCCAGTAGAGGGCGAAACGTCTCCAGCGAATGGTCGGTGCTCTTTTTGGAAAATTCCTTGAAATGGATATTCTTAATGCGTTTGCCCATTAGCCGCACCCAGTGCTCAGGATGCTGAAATATCGAGATATTTCCGGTGTCGAAATGAATTTTCACATGTTCGCTTCGAAACGAGTCGACAAAATCGTTCATCTCCATGGGAGTCATGAGATAGCCACTGAAGAAGATGTTTTCAATGTTCAGGCAGACCTTTAGTCTTTCGGCTTGGCGGGCCAGCTTCCTGACGGCTTCTTTGGCGCGGCGATCACAAACGTCGTTGGGGACCGGCTCATAGTCATCTCGCCAAGGGATATCAACCGCACCTGGCACCAGCAGCACGTTTTCCACGCCGAGATCGTGAGCGGCCTCCGCGATCTTTCCGGCCAGCTCCATGCCTTTCGCGCGTTTGTCCGGATCGTTGCTCGTCAAAGGATAAGGCCAGAAAAGAAAGGAGCACAGCCCGCTAATCCGGATTCCGATCTTGTCGGCTAATCGTCGAATGCTGTGGTAGTCTTTCGTTCCTGACTTGGGCGACAGGTCGTTCTCCAGGTCGTAGTTCAACTCGATGCCGTCAAATCCGGCGTCCTTGGCCAACTGGAGGCACTCCTTCAGATTCATTCGTTCCGGATATGGAAACGCCCACTGGTTGATGGATTTCTTCATGGCATAGCGTTTGGGCGAGCCTTTTCGCGGATCGGGCCTGCGTTCAGTCGTCTCGGCGCGAGCTCCGCTCCCAAATGCCGCAGCGCCTGCAGAAGCCAGCACCGCCTTTATCGCGTTGCGGCGCGTCAGATCCACCAAAGGCGGATGTCCCGGCGGCAAGACGCTGGGCTGTGATCCAATTACGTGGCTACCGTTCGGCCAATGTTCCGAAGAGAGTGAATCCTTCATGACGCAAATACCTCCGAGCTTCAAGGCCTTATATGGGATTTCCCATTTATCAGCCTGCGGCGGACTCAGCAACGCCACTGAGCTTTATGTCCAACAAAATATCAAGTCCATCCTGAAAATGCAAGCATTCCCTGTCCCATCGCTTGAGTCGAGGCAAATCGTGTGGACAGCCATCCGCCGCGGCGGATTGGCCCTTTCCGCAGAGTGCTATTTCTGGTAAGATTGTTGCGCGTGCAAGAAGATGAGTTGTTATGCCGACAATCGAGCGAACGTGGATTCTTATACGGAAACCCGATAAGCAATAGTTGACTTTGGGAGAAAAGAATGAGAAGACGCGAATTCATCACCGCGACAGCAGGTGCTGCAATCGGACTTATGCTCAAGCGGCGAACATCAGCCACCGACAGTCCAAAAGCAGGACGTAGGCCCAATATTCTTTTTATCATGACCGATCAACAACATGCCGGCATGATGAGCTGCACGGCAAACAAATCGCTTAGGACCCCCGCGCTGGACCGACTTGCTGCCTCAGGCATCAGGTTTGAAAGAGCCTATGCCTGCAATCCAGTCTGTGTACCGAACCGGTTCAGCCTGCAGACAGGTCTTATGCCCAGCGCGATAGGAATGGGCCAAAACAGCGACTCCGCACGGGCTGCCGTAACCGACGTCATGCTGCAAGGGTCGCTTGGCCGCCTTTTCCAAAATGCGGGCTATGAAACAGTCTACGGCGGCAAGGTGCACCTGCCCAGGAAGATGAACGATGTGCAGAAACTTGGATATCGAAACCTTACCCGTGACTCACGCCGGGGCTTGGCAGATGCCTGCGCCGAATTCATCAAGGGACAGCACACAAGGCCGTTCTTCCTGTTCGCGTCGTTCATTAATCCACACGACATCTGCTACATGGCTATCAATGATTTCAGACGCACAAAGGAAGAAGCCCCGATAGGCAACACGGACTCCAAAACTTGCGAAGCCGTACTGGATCGTGCGCGGAAGACCGGGGACATCGACGCCTTTGTGGAGAAAAACTGCCCCGCACTACCCGCAAATCACGAAGTGCCGGAAGCTGAGCCGGAGTGTATAACACAGAAGTACGTCAATGCCAGACCTTTCCGGGCATACGTCCGCCAGAAGTGGACTCAGAATCAATGGCGTCTGCACCGCTGGGCATACTGCCGGCTGACCGAAATGGTTGACAAGGAAATCGGGACAGTGCTTGATGCCCTGCGAGAAGCAGGGATGGAAGATAACACGCTGATAGTCTTTACCAGCGACCACGGCGACATGGATTCTGCGCACAGAATGGAGCATAAGTCGGCGCTTTACGAGGAATCCGTGCGGGTTCCATTCATAATGAGCTACAGGCCAGAGATTGCTGAGGGCGTAGTTGACGATACGCATCTGGTTTCCAACGGTCTCGACCTTCTTCCTACCCTTTGTGATTATGCAGGCATAGAAACGCCTGAAGGCTTGCATGGCAGGAGCTTGCGGCCTCTGGCAGAAGGAACGCGTACTAAAGACTGGCGTGATTTCATCGTCTCAGAGAGTCAGAATGGCAGGATGCTGCGCACAGACCGCTTCAAGTATTGTATTTACGACTCCGGCGGACATTGTGAACAGCTCACAGATATGAAAAAGGATCCAGGTGAGATGACAAACCTTGCTGCAGTTCCGGCCCGCCTGTCGGCGGGCGTTCTGGATAAACATCGCCGGCTTCTGAAGAACTGGGTTGACAGAACCGGTGACGAGATTGCTGCCAATTATATTCGTGTCTGATAGAGGGCTGGTAGAGCCTGGTTCAGAATCCACTTCTGATGATTTCAAAGATGAAGAGCAACATAGAGAGCTTACCGAGGTAATTGAGATGGCCAGGATGGTTTGTCGGATAGTTGTCGTTTATATGTTGTCTCTGAGTGCCGCCGCGTCGGCTAATCCTACGGCAGAACCGGCGATAGAGATTGGCCCGCCGAAGGTGGGCTGGGAGCTGTTTGTCGACAAATACCTGATTGACGTCGTGAAAGGGGATGTCGAACTGCAGCTCAACAAACCTATCGCGCGCGAGGTCGTCATGATTCATGACAAGCCGTGGGAGGGCAATACCTGCGGCTACAATACCACATTCAAGGACGGCGATCTATACCGGATGTACTACCGAGGATGGAGCCACGACGAAAAGACACAAAAGCAGGTTCATCATGCGGTTGTTTGCTACGCCGAAAGTCGGGACGGTATTCATTGGAGCAGGCCCAATCTGAGCCTGGTGGCGTTCAATGGATCGAAGGACAACAATATCATTCTGGAGGGGCTCGGCTCACACAACTTCACGCCGTTCAAAGACGCAAATCCCGACTGTCTTCCAAAGGCACGCTATAAGGCTATCGCAAGGGGCGAGGGGGGTGACAATAGAAAGCTGTTTGCATTCCAAAGTGCGGATGGGATTCACTGGCGGCTGACGAAAAGTGAGCCCATCCTGACGGAAGGAGCCTTTGATTCACAGAATTTGGCATTTTGGGATCCGGCGCGAAACGAATATCGCAGCTATTTTCGTGACTTCCGCAGTGGCGTACGGGACATCAAGACATCGACCTCGAAGGACTTCATCCATTGGACAAAACCCGTCTGGCTGACATATCCAGGTGCTCCCAAGGAACATCTGTACACGAATCAGATACAGCCTTACTACCGGGCGCCCCACATCTTCATTGGCCTGCCAACACGGTATATAGCTGAACGAGGCTCACTGACGGAAGGCCTGTTGATGACCAGTCGCGATGGGCAGACGTTTCATCGGTGGGGCGAAGCCATTATCCGACCTGGCCGAAACAGGGACAAATGGCACAATCGCAGCAATTATATATGGCTGGGAATGGTGGAAACGAAATCTCACCTGCCGGGCGCAGGCAATGAGCTGTCACTCTACAGCAATGAACGCTATTACAAGGGCCCAGGCGTGAAAACGCGACGCTACACGTACCGGATTGACGGATTCGTTTCATTGCACGCATCCTTCCAAGGCGGCGAAGTGATTACAAAGCCGATTATCTTCAAAGGCAGCAGACTGCTGATGAATTTCTCCACGTCGGCTGCAGGATCGGTGCGTGTGGAGATCAGAGAGGCTGGCGGCAATCCCATCAACGGATATACCCTGTCGGAGTGCTCCGAGGTGTACGGTGATGAGATTGCGCGCGTCATCACATGGAATGGCCGAAGTGCTTTGAGCAAGCTGGCAGGCAAAGCAATTCGACTGAGATTTGCCTTGCGGGATGCCGATCTGTTCGCATTCGGCTTCGGGGCGGCCCAATGAATTTCGGTAAGCGAGAAACGCGATAAGAATAGGGGGAAAATAGCCGGTGAACGAGATAAATGCCGAAAGGTATACTGAGCTCTACAAGAGTGAATTGCTGGAAAACGTAATCCCTTTTTGGGAAAGGCATTCAATTGATACAGAGCACGGGGGTTATTTCACCTGCCTTGATCGTCAGGGCAGAGTTTATGATACCGACAAATTTGTGTGGCTTCAGGCCAGGCAAGTCTGGACGTTCTCCATGTTATATAACAGGCACGAGAAAAGGGCGCAGTGGCTCGACATCGCGACCTGCGGCGCTGATTTCCTTGCACGCCATGGAATGGACGAGGCCGGTAATTGGTATTTTGCCCTCAATTGTCAAGGTGAGCCGCTGGTTCAACCATATAACATTTTCAGTGACTGTTTTGCAGCGATGGCGTTCAGCCAGTATGGGCTTGCCAGCGGGGACCTGAACGCCAAAGACATGGCACTACAAACCTGCAGGAACATCCTTCGGCGCAAAGACAACCCTAAAGGCAAATATTCAAAAGTTGTTGCTGAAACTCGGCCACTCAAATCGCTGGATCTGTCCATGATTCTCGCCAATCTGTCACTGGAAATGGAGGAGTTGCTTGAAGACAAAGAGCTAAATGCAGTCTTAGAGTTGTGTATGAACGAGGTCATGACCTTATTTCTCGACCAGAAATTAAGTCTTGTCTTTGAAAAAGTCTCACCGGATGGTTTACATCCTGATTGTTTCGAAGGGCGGTTAATTAATCCGGGCCATGGTATCGAGGCGATGTGGTTTATCATGGAAATCGCTCGCCGTAGGAACAACCGGGACCTTATCAATAAAGCTGTCGATGTGGTTCTCAATACTCTCGACTTCGCCTGGGACAAAGAGTATGGGGGGATATTTTACTTCTTGGATGCCTACGGCAAACCCCCTTTGCAGCTTGAGTGGGATCAAAAATTGTGGTGGGTGCATCTGGAGGCACTTGTTGCCTTAGTGATGGGATACTGTTCGACGGGTCGTGATGAATGCCGGCAATGGTATGAAAGGATTCACGAGTATGTGTGGAATCATTTCCCTGATCCGGATTATGGAGAGTGGTTCGGTTATCTGAATCGCCAGGGTCAAAGATTGCTGGAATTGAAAGGCGGTAAATGGAAAGGATGTTTTCATCTGCCGCGGGCCTTGTACCTATGCTATCAGGAGTTTAGTCGAGCTTCATAAGAAAGAAGGAGGCAAACGGATTTGACCGGGAAGGATACATAGTATGCAGCACGATTACACAGGACTTTTTGCAGCAGTTTTCACCCCCATGCACAAGGATGGTTCACTGAATCTGGCTCAAATCCAGCCGATAGTCGATTATCTGCGGCGAGCTCAGATAAGCGGCCTATACGTCTGCGGCAGCACAGGTGAGGGCCCGTCACTTTCGAGCGACGAACGCCGTGCTGTGGCAGCGGCATACGTGGAGGCGGTCCGCCTTGGGCGGAGAAAACTGCCCGTCATCGTTCAGGTCGGGCACAACAGCCTCGCCGAAGCGCGTGCACTGGCATCGCATGCCGAGACAATTGGTGCTGACGCCACCTCTGCGATGCCGCCATCATATTTCAAGTTCAGGTCTTTGGAAACACTGATTGACTGTCTCAGTGAAATCGCATCCGCTGCAGCGAATCTGCCGTTCTTCTACTATCACATACCTTCTGTGACTGGCCTCGACTTCAATATGGTTGAATTTCTTCGCCGGGGTCACAAACGTTTGCCAAATCTGGCCGGCATCAAATACAGTGACGCTTCTATAGATGAATATCAGGCATGTTTACAGTTTGCGAATCAGCAGTTCGGTGTCCTCTTTGGCTGTGACGAAATGCTGCTCAGCGCGCTTTCCGTTGGTGCTGCCGGAGCAGTTGGCAGCACATATAACTTTGCCGGACCACTTTATCAACGGATTATCAAAGCGTTTAAGCAGGGCGACCTGACCGAGGCCCAAAGATGCCAGACCCTGTCAGTTGACATGATTCGTATCCTTTATCGCTACCGTGGCCAACCTGCTTTCAAAGCGGCAATGAAATTGGTCGGGTTAGACTGCGGCCCCAGCCGACTTCCGCTTGAAACGCTAAAACCAAAGGAGCTGAAAGCCATGGAGCAGGACCTGAAGAGAATAGGATTTTTTGATTGGGCTTTACCTCCAGACTGATCCGCCGATTTGAAGAATGAATGGTTTTCTCGATGGAGAAAAAGATGAAGTATCGCTATTTGTTCCTACTGGTTATTGTTGCCCTCGTTGCCGCGGATCTGGAAGCTCGTAATACAGATACTCAAATTCTCAAGTGGCAGGAATTACCCGATTTGCCCAATATTGACGGTGTTGCCGGGGCGTTTTCTGGCGTCAGCAATGGTGCTTTGATTGTTGCCGGCGGAACGAACTTCCCTGAACCGTTATTCAAAGATGGACAGGTAAACCCCGAAGCTAAGAAGACCTGGTACGATGAGGTCTATGTGCTGAGGTCTCGGAGCAATGATTGGCAAAAAGCTGATCCCTTAGCTCACCCTCTTGGCTATGGTGCCTCGGTTACGACCCTTGATGGCTTGGTTTGTATCGGAGGCAGTGATGGTAAAAAGAATTATTCTGATGTATTCCTCTTTGAATTCGCCGACGGCAAGATAAAACAGACTTCGTTGCCGGCTCTGCCCGGCCCCTTGGCCAACACCGCCGCGGCACTGCTGGGAAATACCATATATGTCACTGGCGGCCAGGCTTCACCAAACAGCAAAAAGGCGATGAATAACTTCTGGGCCCTGGACCTTTCCGAGGGGAATCCCTGCTGGCAGGTGCTTGCTCCTTGGCCCGGACCGGGGCGCATTCTGCCGGTGGTTGCTGTCCAGGACGGTTCATTTTTTTTGTTCAGCGGATGTGAGCTTTTAGCTGACGAAAACCGAAACGTCTGCCGCAGATATTTGACTGACGGATACAGATTTACACCGGGTAAAGGCGAAACCATCACAGGGCGATGGAAGAAAATCGCCGATGTTCCCATACCTGTAGCAGGTGCTCCTACGCCCGCCGCATCAGCAGGCCAGACTCACATTCTGGTGTTCGGCGGAGACCATGGCAAATGTGCTACAAGAACCTTTGAGCTTATGGACAGACATCCGGGATTCAGTAAGGATATTTTGGCTTACCACACTATTACGGATACCTGGACCAAGATAGGGACCTTGCCTGCAGGCCATGTGACCACCACCGCAGTGAAGTGGGATGACAAGATTGTCGTTCCCTCTGGAGAGGTGCGACCCGGCACGCGATCGCCCAAAATCTTAGCTGGGACATACGTCAAAATTCGTTCCGGATTTGATTGGGTGGATTACCTAACCTGGGGCATATACCTCGCTGTTATACTTTGCGTTGGGTTCTATTTCTCCAAGCGTGAAAAGAGTACCAATGATTTCTTTCTCGGTGGCCGGCGTGTGCGTTGGTGGGCAGCGGGAATTAGTATTTTTGGAACCCAGCTCAGTGCCATCACATTTATGGCGATCCCCGCAAAAGTATATGCCACCGATTGGGTCTACATTCTGGCGCAGGCTACTATTATTATGGTTGCTCCAATTATCGTCTTCTTCTACCTTCCTTTTTTCAGACGGCTGAATGTCACTACAGCCTATGAGTACCTGGAGAAACGTTTCAATGTAGCGCTACGTCTGCTCGGCGGAATTGCATTCTGTTGCCTGCAACTGGGACGTATGGGGATTGTCCTGTTCCTACCTGCGATTGCACTGGCGACAGTGACAGATTTTAATGTTTACACTTGTATTTTAGTTATGGCCGTATTCTGCACGATTTACACGGTCTTAGGAGGAATAGAAGCCGTCATTTGGACCGATGTGCTTCAGGTCATCGTACTGATGGGAGGTACGTTGCTGTGCGTTGCAGTCATTGCTTTGAAAGTGGAAGGAGGCCTCATCGGAATCATAGATTTGGGTCGTCAGGCCGACAAGTTCAACGCCGTCAATCTAACCTGGGATTATACTGCCGCTGCGGTTTGGGTCGTAGTCATAGGTAATATCTTCTCCAATCTTGTGCCCTATTCTGCCGATCAAACTGTGATTCAACGGTATCTTACGACCCGGACTGAAAAGCAAGCAGCCCGAGCAATTTGGACTAATGCTGCGTTGACTGTGCCGGCAGCTCTGATCTTTTTCTTCCTTGGCACCGCTCTGTATGCTTTTTATAAGAGTCAGCCGCAAAATCTTAACCCTACTGTTGATACCGACGCCATTCTTCCTTGGTTTGTCGTTCGGGAAATGCCAATCGGGGTGGCCGGCGTGGTCCTAGCAGCCATATTTGCAGCGGCAATGTCCAGCCTTGATAGTAGCATGAACAGCATGGCTACGGTGCTGGTCACGGATTTCTATTACCGATTCAAACCAGACTCGACCGATCATACGCGATTGCTGCTTGCTCGAATCATGACAGTTGCGCTGGGTGCATTTGGCACCGGATGTGCCTTACTAATGGCTACCTATCCGATAAAGTCGATCTGGGACCTGTTCCTTGCGCTCTTGGGGCTGCTGGGCGGCGGTCTGGCTGGTGTGTTTGTGTTGGGAATCTTCACACGCCGGGCCAATAGCGCCGGGGCACTGATGGGGTTCGTTTGCAGTACCGCGACACTCTACTATGTCCAACGATTCACAGAGATTCACTTCTTCTTATATGGGGGGATCGGTATAACGACATGCGCTTTGTTAGGTTATCTGTTTAGCATTTTCTTGTTTCGCAGGATGTGGTGGTAATGCTGGGCGAAGCGGTGAGCCTCGTCCCTGACGTATTGCAGCAGCTTGCGAACAGGCGAATGGGCGGGCAGCTTTAACGGCTTGCGGCTGCCCTGCAGGTATATTTCTTCCTCTCTTTTGGCAATTGAGGCGATTCTTACGGCCGGTGCCTTCATTTCTGCCAGAGCTGCCTCGGCGGCGTGTAGATGACCTCGGCCGCCGTCAATTAGAACAAGGTCGGGCCAGAGCTCTTCGCCCCGCAGGGCGTACTTGTATCTGCGTTTGACCACTTCAGCAATCATCGCATAGTCGTCAATGCCTTTGACTGTTCTTATCTTGAACCGCCGATAGCCGCTCTTGAACGGCCTTCCGTCAATGAATTTCACCAGCGAGCCGACCGATTCGGCCCCGGCGATGTTGGCAACGTCGATACCTTCGATAATCCTGACCGGCTCAGGTGCCTGCAATAGTTTTCGTAATTGCATGAGAGCTTCGGTCGGATCAGCGGCGAACACCTCCGGCTGGACGTCCTCTTCGGGTATGCCCCTGCGGTCAAGCCGTTCAATCAGCCGAATCCGGTCGCGAAACATCGCAGCTTTCTCGTATTGAAGCGCCTCAGCGGCCTCAGCCATTTGCTTTTTTAGCTGCCCGAGGATTGTTGAACGCCTCGACCGCAAGAATCTTATGAGGTCGCCGACGCTCTTTTTGTACTCTTGCCTGTCAATTTTGGCTGCACAGGGAGCGGTGCATTGCTTTATACTGAACAAGAGGCAAGGCCGAAAGAATCTGCGCTTCGGATCGTCTTCTTTGATATCCAGGTTGCAGGTTCGGAACTTAAATATCTTTTGCAGTACTACCATGACCTGCCGCAGGTCCTTTGCACCTGCGAACGGGCCAAACAGTCTACTGCCTCTTGGGCGAGGTTTTCGGGTGATATACACGCCGGGGAAATCTTCGCCTGTAGTAATCTCCAGATACGGAAACGTCTTGTCATCGACAAGGTCACTATTATATGGCGGGCGAATATCCTTTATCAGGCGGGCTTCTTTGAGCATTGCGTCGACTTCGGTTTCAGTCTCCAGGAAGTCGACGGTTTTGACCTTGCTTATCATTTCAGCGATCATCGGCCCACGTGCGCTGATTACTTCACCGCCTGGCTGAAAATAGCTGGCGACTCGTGAACGCAGGTTCTTAGCCTTTCCGATGTAGAGGACTTTATCCCTTGGGCCTTTCATAAAATACAGGCCAGGCCCGGTTGGCAAAGCCCTTATTTGTCGGCGAATCGCCCCAAATCTGTCTTTTTCTGTGGCCATCGCTGCTGTATTTGGCAAATTAGCCTCGAAAGGCTTTCAAGAATAACAGGCAACACTCTTCAACTTGTGCAAAAGCACTAATGTATTCTAATTCTGTGCTGCAATCAGCAAAAGGCTTTTCTGCCTTAATTGTCGCTGAGGGCACATTGCACTTGCAGGTACAAGATTTGGCCTGCTGCGCGGCAGAAATTATTGAACCTTGCATCAGAAATGAAACATGCTGGGGACACCTGTCAACCGAGTGTCATTCCCGCCCCTGCTTTCGCAGGGGTAAACTTGTCCCCGCGTAGGCGGGGAGCGGGAATCCAGGCTGTTACGGGCGTTTCCTGGACCCCCGCTTGCGCAGGGGTAACATCGCCTGGAACCCATCATCGTTTCATTAGTTGTTCAAACATAAATGGATAAGTATGTTCCCAAACACATTTTCCGCAAAAATCTCTTGCAAAGCCCATCGCTTCCGTGTTACAATTATATTGATTGAAGCGTGAAGGCAGGCTCGAGAAATTGTCATAGTATTTCTGTTTGCCATCATAGTTTGTACCTTTTTCTTATCATTTCAGCCCGGCCTTCAGGAATCGGCAATTGCCATTGCGCCAAACATTCGAGTTCAAACAGAAAGGGCGGGAAAATGAAAAATACAATCCTTCCAGGTCTTGTTCTCCTGTTGATTACAAGCACCCCTGCAATAGCGGCTATTCGCTTGGTTCCTGACGAGTATGCTACTATTCAGGCTGCCATTGATGCCTGCAACGATAGCGATGTGGTCATCGTTGCTCCCGGCACCTACACCGGCGATGGCAACCGGGATATCGACTTCAAGGGCAAAGCGATCACCGTCCGCAGCGCCAATCCAAAGGATCCAAAGCTCGTTGCTGCAACAGTCGTTGACTGTAATGGAACCGAGGCCGAGCCGCATCGTGGATTCTACTTCCATAGCGGAGAAAATCAGAACTCTGTTCTCGACGGTTTGACCATCAGCAAGGGTTACTCCGGCTCGCAAGGAGGGACGATTCTGTGTGATGGGGCGGCTCCGAAAATCCTCAACTGTATCATCACGGACAATTATGCTGGTTCCGGCGGCGGTATTTACTGCAAGGATGCCGCTGATGTGGCAATTATTAACTGTACTATCCGG
Source organism: Planctomycetota bacterium (assembly GCA_030641115.1). Taxonomy (GTDB): domain Bacteria; phylum Planctomycetota; class Phycisphaerae; order Sedimentisphaerales; family Anaerobacaceae; genus DAOWID01. The sequence continues at coordinate 15,548 of DAOWID010000416.1, forward strand.
CATAATACATGTGACTGGAGTGGAGCAGGCATAAAATGTCTTCGAAGTAGCACGCTGATAACAAGGTGTGTTGTGGCTCAAAACTCGACCACGGGCAGGTCCCGCGAAACCGGCTGGGGAGCCGGTATCGATTGCTCCCATTGTGACGTTGTGATCGCAGACTGTCTTGTATTCGACAATGTGTGTTCCTACGTTGGCGGCGGCTTCTACTGCAGTTACAGCAGTGCAAGATTGAGCAACTGTACATTTGCAGGCAATTCGGCCGAGTGGGGCGCCGGCGGCGTTTACTGTGGTTACTACGGGGATGCCACAATAACCAACTGCATCCTCTGGGACAACACGGCCCCCCAAGGTCCACAGATCCGAGCGGGCTCAGGCTATGACGTTATCCTAAAACATAACGATCTTCAGGGAGGCCAGCCGAATGTATCTGTTTCTCCAACGGCGACCCTCAGATGGGCCGACGGCAATATCGACATCGCCCCAGGTTTTGTCGATCCCGCGGCGAATGATTACCACCTGTGCGTAGACTCGCCCTGCATTGAGGCGGGTGACCCGAACCATGTGCCATTTCCCGGAGAGGCCGATATCGACGGACATCAGCGTATCGTCAACGGCCGACTTGATATCGGCGCTGATGAATTCGGTTCAGTTGCTTTGCCGATTCTCGGTCTCTGGCCAGAGAATCTTGACTTCTTTGTATACGAGGGCTACGGAAATCCTCTGCCTCAATCGCTGGCTGTCCAGAATAGAGGTCCAGGTGTGATGAACTGGACGGTTATCGACGACTGTTCGTGGCTTGACGTCAGGCCAGTACGTGGGCAGTGCACCGATGAGACCGACTATGTTACGGTCACTGCATGCGTTTCCGGCCTGGCTGCCGGCAAGTATGACTATCAACTTACGGTAGATGCGGAGGGGTCGCTTGGCGCTCCGCAGGTTATTGATGTCAACTTTGTCATCTACGGGCCGGAGATCGAACTGTCGGCGACAGAGTTCGAGCTTGCCGCCGTCGAGGGGCAGCAAAACCCACAGGACCGGAAGCTTATTGTCCGTAACAGCGGCGGCGGAACCCTCAACTGGAGTGTTGCCGTCGATTGTGACTGGCTGAAGGTCACTCCCGATACCGGCAGTTCCAGAGGCGACAGCCTTGAAGCTGCGCTGAGTGTGGACATATCGGCTTTGAAGTGGGGCAACTACGAATGTGACCTGACGATAGCGGATCCCAATAGCGTGAATAGTCCTCAAACCGTCGCGGTGCGGCTGCACGTATTTGCCGGAGAACGGGTGTACGTTCCGAGTCAGGTTCCTACTATTCAGGAAGCGATCGACCATGTTCTGGAACGAGGCACAGTCGTAGTGGCCGACGGAATCTACACCGGCGAGGGCAATCGTGATATTGACTTCAAAGGAAAGGCGATAACAGTCCGCAGCGAAAACGACCCCACAAACTGTATTGTCGCTGGCAATGGGCCTGATTCGTTCATAGAAGACCGCGGATTCCATTTTCACAGCGGCGAAGATGAAAAGTCAGTCCTGGATGGCTTTACCATTACGAACGGGTGTGCTCCCGGTTGCTTTTCGAATCCTGGTGGAGGTGGGATCCTCTGTATCTCCAGTAGCCCCACGATTACCAACTGTCTCATCACGGCTAACTGGGCTACCGGTGGCTGCATCATAGGCGGAAGTTCCGGCGGTGGCATTTTCTGCGACCAATCTAATCCGAGCATCAGCAATTGCATCATTAGTGGGAATCGGGCTTCTCAGAGTACCAATGATGGTGGCGGTGGAATCTACTGCCGAGAGAGTAGCCCGATTATTACCAACTGCACGATAACTGGAAACACTGGCTCTGGAATATATTGCGCCGGCGGTAGCACTCCTACCATTACCAACTGTATTTTGTGGGGCAATTCCTCCGGGCAACTATGTGTCTACAGCGGGGCATCGATCGTAATGTTCACTGATGTACAAGACGGCTGGGAAGGCGACGGTAATATTGACGTCGACCCATGCTTTCTCAACGAGGGCTATTGGGATGCAAATGGCACAACACACACCGCATGGGATGACCTTTGGGTTGATGGTGATTATCATTTGAAATCCCAGGCTGGCAGATGGGATCAGAGCAGCAAGAGCTGGGTGAACGATGATGTGACAAGCCCCTGCATCGATACAGCAAACCCAGCCAGCCCAATTGGTCTTGAGCCCTTCCCAAATGGCGGCATCATGAATATGGGAGCCTATGGCGGCACGGTTGAGGCGAGCAAATCCTACTTCGGCTCGCCCCTTTGCAAGACTATTGTGGCCGGTGATATAAATGGCGATTGCAGGGTGGATTTTCTGGACCTTGCCTTTTTAACAGAACGTTGGTTGGAATACGTAAGACCACCTGTGGTGTATATCACAAATCCCCAGGATGGGGCTAAGATCATTGGTTTGCCATTCGAAATCCGAGCTGACGCCTGGGATCCTAATGGCTCGGTAATAAGGGTGGAATTCTTCGTCAACGCAAGGATGGTTGGCCGGGACAGTGATGGCTCCGACGGTTGGGCAATAACTTGCCAAGACTGGGTACCCTACATCTGCAAACTCACCGCAAGGGCAACAGACAATATGGGAATGACTACAACCTCACCGGCAGTGGAAATCACATTCGTGATGGGGGGACCGCGCTAAATCTGCCGAGTAAGTAGCCGCCGGTGCCGGAAAGATGGATGGGCCAGCCTGTGACGGGACGGTCGAGACGAGTAAAATCGTATTTCGGTGAGCCGGTTTGTGAAACCATTGCTGCCGGGGATATGAAGGGGGATTGCAGCGTTGATTTCGCAAACTTTGAGCTTGCGGCGCCTGGACAGAATATCTGCCATCAAACCGGGGCCGATAAAATCTGCATTCCCAGATGTGGCAGAGTGCTAATTGTGAGCGAAGATGCAGTCCAAAATTGAGCTACAAGCCAATCAGACTATTGTTTTCATCGGCGACAGCATAACCGATGCGGACAGGAACCATCCGGCTTACAGACCCTTTGGCTTCGGCTACGTGCACTTTGTAGGCAACATCCTTCTGGCAACGTACCCCCACCT
>DAOWID010000183.1 GCA_030641115.1 Planctomycetota bacterium
GGGGCAAATGTGCCGTTTTATGTCATTGCGAGGCCTTTTTCAAAGGCCGTGGCAATCTCAATCGTTACATTTTGGATTGCTTCGTCGTAAAACTCCTCGCAATGACCGCACAAACGCAACTTATACCCCGTGAACGCTTACGTATTTTTTAAGTTCGGACGAAAATCAGACTTGCTCACTGTTTGCGGGCATACCGTCTACTGGCTGCGTACGGCCCAAGAGCCAATGCGCTGTAAGGGTGAGCGATTGCGCACCGGTTCTGACTATCAAGTTCAGCGAATTAGAGTATTGTGGATAGCCTGTTGATAAGTCGCCCCCGAGCGCCTGAGGTGCGTTCCGACGTTACCAATAATGCCAGCCGAAATCGCTATCATCTTCGCCCACCACCTATCCGACAAATCCAAAATCGAAGGCTCGCCGCCGTAACCTGTTTTCAGGAAAGAAGTTACTGCAAGCCATAGCCAAGACCAGTTGAGTCGAAGCCCAAGCATGAACTCGAAACTAACCCCATGCTCATTTTCCCTCGGATTTGCAGCAGATTGCAGAAGAATCGCGTTACTGGTGGATAAGCTGCCGCGTTTTCACAAGTTTTACCTTGCTAATGCTGAGCTCCAAATCGCCGCCGGACATGGCAGCACGGAAGTCGGCACCGTTGCATCGACCCATAAAGCGGCATTGCGGCAGCGTAAATTCGGCTGTCCTCCACTTGCCGGTCCCGTCGAGCGATACATTGCCGACCGGACGAAAAGCACCTTCGTACGGATCCACCTGGACATTCGAACTATCATAATCGAGACGAAAGGAAGAACATCCTGCATCCCGGTAGGTAACGTGGACTAACACTGCCTGCCCAAAAAGCTCGTAAGCGAATGCGTCGTCCACATTAAAGTAGAGGTAGCGGCTGTTAGCCGAATGTGGATTCGCAGCGGAAACGACCGCGTCCACGCCGTTGAACCTGCTGATCTTCCAAACACCATCGCCGCCACTTGGGCGAAGTGCCAGGCCTCGCGGTTTGTCCGGCTCCCACTCGACAGATTTGGCATCCGCGTACGACCCGCCAATCTTCAGCCACGTCTTTGCCCGCCACATGTCGGCAAAAAGAGATGTCAAAACAATATAGCTCCGACCGTACTGGCGCGAGTGGGCCACATCGGTCCCCTCGTGCCACTCGTTCCACGTCTCGACGTGCACCATCCAGGGTCGATGCTCCGGATTTAGCTGCAGCAGCTTTATCCACCGCTCAACGTAAGTTTCCCCGTCCCGTCGGTCCACCACCAGTGGTCGTCTGCCCGGCACAGCACTGTGGTCGTATCCGGGCCCAAGGGCCGCAACCTGCCTATAGATAATGGGCCCGCTAACCGCCGCACCCCACGAATATGTTGCCTCCGCCTCGCCCAGCCATTCAGCCGATTTCACAATGAATAGATCCGAGCCGAAGTCTCTTTTGAATCTGCCTCTTACGTACTCCAACTGCTTTTGGTCCTGCTTCTTCGCAAAGGCCGCTGAGTACAGAAAAACAATCGGCTTGCCGTCCACACGTGCCCATTTCGCGGGCGGAATCATACTAAAGAAGTCGCGTATAGGCGTATAAAACCACTCCTTGCCAAAATCCGTCGTCAGGTCAACATGATAGCTGGCACCCTTGTTGAAACCGTTCCACTTGAGTATCGACGTATCGTAGAACAAACATATCGCTGGTGGACGCGAACCATGTTTCTCCAACGCGGTATGCGCCTCCACTAAAGGCGGCAATCCTGCGAAACTCCAGCCCTTATACTGGCCGGGCACGCCCCAGAAAACGGGCATCAGAAAATCGATACCAGCGGCAGTCATGTCTCTTAACTGGGTTTCGTGCCAAGACACGCGCTTATAGCTGATGTCATTCATATCCGCAGGATGCGTTGTCAATGCATCCGTACCGTCATGGTCGATAATGTGGCTCTTAGTGTCGATGTCGTACCAATAGAAATATGTCGTCCCAACAACCGGCTGACCCTGCTTGAATGAATCAGCATTCTCATGGTCTTTCGCCCGCAGCGGAAAAAACTCCCCAGGCGGCTTTTTGGGCAGTTCTGCCCCAAGCGAAAGGACAGCCCAACACACGCACGGCCCCAGTAGAATCCTGAACTTTGCACTCATGCTCAATCCCACAATTTAGCTGCCAGATTGGCCAATCTGGCTGGCCAGGAAGTCAAATACGTCGTATAGCAGAGCCTCAGCATAAGGCCCTTGCAACAAGCCGAACCATGTGTACATAATCCGGCCGCCGCCTTTCAGCTCGGCGTAAGCAACAGCGTCGCCGAGGTAATTATCATCAGCGTCTCGCAACACCAGCAGCGAAGTATGACTGGTGTGCTTGTCGCCGGCAAAGAACGGACGCCAGCGCTGGTCTCCGGAGGTAGGAAATCCAAACTTCTCCGGCACACGCGACAGACGCCGCTGCGGTTGTACGAAATTGAGTTTTGTGTCCGTCTGCGGGCTTTCCCACGCACCGCGCAACGTCAAGCCAAACTGGCCGCTGCGGTTCACCACCTGATTGTTTTCATCGTAGTGAAAGGGCCACGGCAAAGCGGGCAAAAATACAATGTACCCACCCGCCTTCAAATAGCTAACCAGTGCATCATCAACATCGCCGGTCTTCTCAACGCTGCGACGATAATGCTCGCCTGCGCAATAGAGCAGGACTTGGCACTGTTTGGGGCTCAATCCGTCAGCCACCTCCTCCCACGCCAAGACTTCTGGCTTCACACCAACATCCAACAACCACCAGAAGGCCATCGATTCCGCACCCGGCAACACGCCGATCCGTATTTCCCCAAGCTTCTCACGCAATCGAGCTTTGTCATTCTCATTGAACTGGCCGGAATCTGCCCGGCTGCGAATAGTACGTTTCTTGGCCTTGAACCGCTTTGTATACTCAGCAGTCAGGTCAATGTATTGCTCCTCGTATTCCAAGGATGGCTCGATCTCGCTTCCCTCGTGCCATTCGTTGAAGCTTGTAATCAGCACCCAGTGCGGATCAGCCTTGATCGCCTCTTCCCATTGCACACGATAAAGCTCGCCCTCATAGCGCTTCACAGCAAGACCGGGCTTGCGGATCTTCGTATCGTCATAGCCGGGAATCACTGTTAGCGTACTGATCTTGCCGGCCTCATCAGCCATTCGCACCCACGATGGGTACGTCTCGGCAGCCCACTTGCGGGCAGCACCAGGCGCCATTCCGCGAAGCTTCCCACAGGTATTATAAGTATGAATCCCATCGAAAACGCGGGCCGCACCATAGCTGAACTGATCGCCCATCGCCGCGACGCCGTCTTCGTACTTCGCATTGACAATTTCAATCGCCTTGAGCCAAGCCGTCAGCCCAAGTTCCTGAAGCGCACGTCCATACACGAACACTACTGGTTTTCCATGGACTTTGAGATGAGCCGGATGTCCACCGTATTTCTCTAAGACCTTGACGATATCGTCAGCGGCTGACTCTGACGTCCGTGGCCTCGGCACAGTCTCATAGTAGATGCAAGCAGTCAACCCATGACGCTGACAGCCATCGAGAATCTTGTCCATCGCCCGGTCCGAGAAACTATTGTGGCCCCACCAGCTAACTATTAAGGTATCGATGCCCGCACGCTTGGCCCACTGGCAGTGCTTCTCGATTAGCTTCGGATCGTGGGAATCATAAGCGCCGAGCGCCGGATAGTTGGTGCTTGCCTGAATGTCTTTTTTAGCCGCATCGATCCGACCCCAGTGTACCGTCCTGCCGGCACCACCCGGCCCATCAGGTACGCCATACCACGGATAATAAAACGTCAGAACCTCGTGTGACACCGCACTATGCTCTTGACGACTTCGCCCAGATGCGGCGTCGGCACTTAACGCCATACCGCGCTGCAACACCAGCACGCTGACAACTACAAATAACAGCACCCATAAACCTTTGTCTCTGCGAATAGCACTCATGATCAACCCCATTGCTAAACAGCATCTACTAATATTCAACCACCACCAAAGTCCGCGGCGTCATTTCACTGAACTGCACTTTTCCACCCACGCAAGAAAAGTCAACCTTCCCCTCCGGCGGCAAAACTAACGTCTTTCGTGCCCTAATGGGTCTGGAGAATTCCAATGTTCCGTTGATCGTCTCATCATTGAAGTTTTCAACAATCACACAATCATCCCCTATTAAGTACAAAGCGACTTTGTTTGGAGCATCAAATCTTATTCCGAACGGCGCCAGCAATTCATTCCGGATAGGCTCAAGTTCTTTTCGAGTCAACTTGAGCAAGTTGCGAGGATTTCCATCGACCTTTAAGATTGTTAGATTTTCATCCTCAATATTAACATTGTTTAGCTGTTTGGCAAGCCCATCTGTCATCAGCACAGGCCTCTTGGTATCGAGCATCCTTTTGAGTTTGCCGGCAAGCTTTGGATCCTTCGCAGCGTGCACCGAAAGAAACGCAGCCTTTGCGCCCGCGTCGATTTTCGCGGCTGGAACAAGCGGCAAGCCCAGCATCCCCACAAAATCGAATACGTATTGTTCGCCGTCAGCATCGCTGTTGGGTGGCTTCGGAGCGAGAACACCCTTAATAGGTTTGTCCCGCACCAATCTGGCTAACTTGAATAAGCCGGGAATCTCAGCCCGCAATTTCTCAACGTTTGCCGGCCCAGTCCCCCGCAAGAGTGAGCCGTAGCAAAACAGCAGCATCTCTTTGGCATCAGCCAACACAGTCTGACGCGCTTGCTCTACATAGGTGTCTTCTGTCGTCCCGTAGGGATCAAACCAGCCGCCGCCCGTTTTGGCACCACCTATTTCACCAAGCCAACGCATGATGTAGTAAGCTTCGTACTGGACTTTTCCGCCCCATCGCTTATTGTCGTAGTCGCGAGTTTCGGTACCCACCCAGATCTTATCGTAATCAGCCGTTTGGCGCAGAACCTCATAACCACGATTATGAAAATCATCATACCACTGCGGATACTTGATTATGATCTTTACGTTTGGATTCACCACCCTTGCCGGCTCCAAAATCTGGTCCCGGCTCATCTTGACCATCAGCTCACATCGATAGTCGGCCCATGATTTCTCGCCGCGCGCCCTCTTGCATTCATCACATTCGCAATTGGTGAAAAGGAAATCGTCAACCATAATCTCATCGAAGATTGAAGCTGAATATTCGAAAATCTTCTGAAGATTCCTTCGTGTGCTGCCATCGGTATAACAGCCAACCGCCCCCCAACCTGTTGAGATCTTGCCTACCTTCGTAGGCGTGACACAGCCGGAAACCTCAAAGCCTTCGCTTTTGAATCTGGACTTGGCGTGTTCCAGAGTATCCCTCTCAGCGGTATATCCATCTCTGAAAGTCTCGATGAAAACGTGCGTGACGCCGGTCTTTTTGCACCAATCGATCGCGTTATTTATACCCTCATCGCTGGACAGATAGCCACGCACATTCTGCGCCGTGAATAGCGTAGAAATCTTAAGAAGCCTCCTATTTTCATTCGCCAAATCCCACAACGACTGAGATCGAGATACTGCTGTTACTGACAAGACCAGCAGCCATACCGCAACGGTGTATCTCAAAGCTCGTGACCTAATCATGTCCTCTATCTCCTCTAAGCGATGCCAAACCTTACTGTTTTCCAAAAGCAGCGATCTCATCTTTTAGCGCCCGGCAAGCTGCTGTCGGATCCTTGGCTTCGGTGACTGCAGAACAGACCGCAATGCTTGCGGCACCAACCTTCAACACATCCTCCACATTGTCCACCGTTATGCCACCGATAGCAACATGGCCGATACCGGTACCGGCTAACGTCTCTATCCCCTGCCTGACATAATCCAGTCCCACCGGCTTCATCTTCGGCTTTGTCGGGGTCGTAAAGACAGGCCCTAAGCTCACATAGGTAGGAAACTCATCACAGGATGTACGAAGCTCTCTGGGTGAATGCGTGCTCTTGCCGACGATTAGCGGCGCCAACTGGAGCTTCCGGGCCTGCTCGACCGCCAAATCATTCTGGCCAAGGTGCACACCGTCAGCACCTGCGCCAACAGCAACATCAACCCTGTCGTTTACCATGCTAAGGACACCACCGGCTCTGCATATCTGCACAAATTCGACGGCGACAGCAAAGAGCATATCGTCCTTGATGTCTTTTGCTCGCAACTGAACGCAGTCGGCGCCCCCAGCTACGCACCGGTGAGTTAAAGATATGATATCCGCGGGCAGGTTGCTGCTGATTATCACATACAGCCCGATGCGTTTGAACTTCTCAGCCGGCTCGCTGAACAGAACGATGTCCTTTTCGAGTGTATAAGCGTCGAACCGCAGCCTTTCGAGCGTCTCTGGTACCGACCGATCCAGTCCGCCAACGGCGGACGTCATTTCAGCCAGCGCCCGCAGCGCCTCCGTTAAGCGTTTGCAGCCAGCGGTACAACAATCCTTCAAGTTGCCACGCTCAAGCTGCTTGTCGACCGTCTTGCCGACGCCCACATCGCCGAGTACATCTCTGCTTGAGATCAGCCGGCCGACATCAAGCTTGTCGATAGCGGCTGACAGTTCGTGCCGAAGCTGTTTCGCGCGTTCCGTCAATGAGGCGGAATTCAGCGCAAATCTGCAAAACTCCTCCACTACCCGAACAGCCTCGCGGGCACGATTGAAATTGGCATCAATAATTCTGTAAGCCGCACGCTCCATCGTAGCCATGATTATATAGTCTGGAATTGCTGGTGGGTAACAAAAAAATTAAGCCGGAGCAATCGAAGTGCCGAGTCGGATTTTACCTTGGCCAAAGATGAGTGTATTGTTCGTTCGCACGAGCTTATTTCTATGTAACCGTTCACGGGGCAAATGTGCCGTTTTATGTCATTGCGAGGCCTTTTTCAAAGGCCGTGGCAATCTCAATCGTTACATTTTAGATTGCTTCGTCGTAAAAC
>DAOWID010000200.1 GCA_030641115.1 Planctomycetota bacterium
CCGCGAACAGTTCATCAAGGATTTCCAGCGCAGTCCGCTGAACACGACTATCGGCGACGCCATGATGTTGCGCATTCTGGTGGAAAGCATGAAGGCCAAGCGCGGCATCGAAGTTGGATCCGCCAACGGCTTCGGAGCCATCAATATGGGAATTGCTTTCGAGAGGACCGGAGGGCACCTTTATACGCTGGAAATCGACCGGCGGATGGTGAAAGAGTGCCGTGAGAATCTCAAGAAGGTCGGCTTGGAGAAAACGGTTACTTGTATTGAAGGCGATGCCCTTAAAACACTGCCAACACTCGAAGGCGAGTTTGATTTCGTTTTCATCGATGCAGTGAAACGGGATTACCTCAAGTATCTCAAACTGATCGAGTCGAAGCTGAAACCAGGCGCCATGATCGTCGGTGACAATGTCATTCGCTCTGCCAGGGCGATGAAGGATTTTCTGGATTATATACAGAATAGTCCCAACTACGACACAGTCATTATCCGCGCATCCATGGAAAAAAAGGATGGCCTGTCGATCAGCTATAAGATCAAATAATGTACTGAACAAGCGTTATCGAGTATGAGTCGTTCTCTTTTCTTGGGATGTCTGTTCTAAGCCAGGCGATATTCTCATCTTGCCAATCCTTATCATTCTGTTGCACCAAAATTCTATCGGACTCAGAGACAGCCGCCGATTTCCTGGTGTGAACTGATTTGTGAGCCTGGGATTATTACTTATATTTTATTTGATAGCTTCTACGCGGCATTTGTGCGCTCGTAGCTGATTGAGATTTGACATTATGCTTAAGAAACTTGTTGTTCTTGGCTTAGTGCTGTTATTTGCTGGAGCTGCCGTTCTTAGGTGGGTCCTCGCCGAGAAAAGAAAGCAGCAGGAGCAAACTGCACTTTATAGGTCCAAGTATGATTCTGAACTGAGCGAGGACCTTAAACAATATAATGAATGGTTGCAGTTGCCGCCCGAGGAGCGCCCCACTCTGCCCCTGGGCTTGGATGGAAATGCAAATGCCGCTGCAAAAACTCAACGGCAGCGAGAGCAGCAGGAAAGACTCAAAGCTGACCTGGAAAAATTGGCCGCTAATGATACGGGGCCCCCACCACTCGCGGATTTTCTTTATGGCGAGAATTGGCAGGAAGAGCTGAACGAATACAAAAAGCGAAAAGAGCAGAGCGAGTTCATCCTTACCGCTTCTATTGTATGTACTTCTATAGGGGGCACGATTTTTGCCTCGTGCCTGTTACAATACATAGCCCGGCTCATCATTGGAGCTGTGTGTTGTTTGCGGAGGTTTTTCGCCGGCCTTCTCGCAAGGCGACGAGTGAGCAAAGATGAGGGCCTGGTCAGACTCGAAGTTGCAGAAGACCAGGGAAACTCGCAGGCATCCTCAACGCTGTGGGCCTGCTTCGGCGATGAGTCGCAAGGCCAAAAACAATGCACGCAGCAAACCGGACTTAGGAAGCGGGCGAAAGCTGTTGCTGCTTCGACCTCGCAGAATTCCAATAACGATCGCAAAGACCGGCCCAGGCAGGCTGCTTCTAAAAGCGCTTCTTCTGTGGGTGTCCAACAAGCCATTGCTGAGCATTCAGACACACTTAACGGAACCCTGACGGAGCTCACCGAGCAGGTCGCTGCAATTCGTGAATATGCCTCGGATCAGCAAGGCAGGGTCGAAAAACTTCAAGAAGGCTATGACTGGAGTATCATCAGAAACTTCTGCCTACGAGTTATCCGTTGCATTGACAATCTCGAAAGTCGCATCAGCCAGCAATCTGCGAAACGCACCGAGACAGCACACCTGAAGGAAGTAAGGGATGAGCTGCTCTTTGCACTCGAATCCAGCGGTGTCGAACGATTTGAGCCCGAAATAGACAGTCACTACCGCGGGCAGGAAAAGTACGCAGAGGCAATTAAGGACAGAGAACATTGCGACGACCCGGATAAGACAGGCAGAATTGCAGAGGTCATTAGGCCGGGTTATCGATATTTTATTGACGAGGAAAATGTGAAGATTGTACGTCCAGCGGCGGTCAAGCTATTTGGCTAAGTTCATTAACGAAGCCCATTCTGCCGCGTGCCAAAAACGCGAAGTAACGTGCTTTTACAAAGGTCCAAAAATGGGAACCAAGATGAAGCTGAGCTTTTGCAAAATGGAGATTAGGCATACTTTGAAAAGGAAAAATTTGTTGTTTGATTTTTCCTTTTCAAACAGTAACTGTGTGAAAGATAATTACTTGGCTTGATTATTTAAGGAAATCAAAGAACGGATTTCCTTAAATAATATATGCCTAATCTCCATTTTGCAAAACGCTTGATGAAGGTAAGGAATGTAAAATGGCTAACATAGTAGGCATAGACCTTGGAACAACTTTCTCAGCATTAGCGATTCTCAACGCTATCGGCAAGCCCGAGGTGGTCCCGAATGCTGATGGTGACAGGCTCACGCCGTCAGCGATTTTCTTCGATGAAGAAAACCCTGATGTAATCCGGGTCGGTGTTGAGGCGATAAATGCTCGGCATCTGAATGCTCAAAGGTCTGTCCGCTGGATAAAGCGAAACATGGGAGATGCTAATTATTGCAAGGAAATTGATGGAAAAACTTGGACGCCTGTCGAGTTATCCGCTCTGATTCTGAAAAAGCTCAAGCAGGAGTGCGCTGCCGAACATGGTGAAATTCAAGATGCCGTTATTTCTGTTCCTGCTCACTTCGACGAACTTCGCAGAAAAGCGACCATGGATGCGGGCACTGCCGCCGGCCTGAACGTGATCGGAATTGTCAACGAGCCTGTGGCCGCTGCGCTATACTATGCTACTACCCGCAACGTTTTCGGAAGGGTCCTGGTGTACGACCTCGGTGGCGGAACGTTTGATGTGACTATAATCGATGTCAAGGGACATCAAATGGACATCGTTTGTTCGCAGGGCGACCACGCACTGGGCGGCATCGACTTTGACCGAAAAGTGCTGGAAATGTTGGAGCAAAACTACAGAGACAAATTCGAAGCTGAGCTGATCGATTCTGATGAAGATAGGGCAAAGTACGAAGACGAGGCCGAGGATATCAAAAAGACGTTGTCACGGCGTCCCGTTGCCAAAAAGATGCTGTACGGTCCCGCGGGCAATATGAGAGTGGAGATTACACGCGAAATGTTCGAGCAGGCTATTGCTTCCTTCATGGCTCGCACGGATATGCTGCTGGAAGTCGCTCTTGAGGAGGCGGGCATTGAGCCTTCCGGAATTGACAAGGTGCTTTTGGTGGGCGGCAGCACTCGAATCCCATCAGTCCAGCACAGGCTGGAAAAAATGTTTGGCTTGCCGCCTGAAGCGACAGTCAATGTGGACGAGTGCGTTACACTCGGAGCTGCTTTGCATGCGGGACTGACGACGCTCAGAGAAAAGCCCGACTCGGTGCCGGCGGGAATTGCCGGTGGACTGAAGGACATCGACCTTAAGGATGTTTGCAATCACAGCTACGGCACTATTTGTGCGCCGGTTGATAAGGACACGGGCCGACGCGTAATTCAGAACACTATCATCCTGAAGAAGAACACACCGCTGCCTTGCGAGGCCTCACAGATGTTCTATACGGTCTCACAGGGGCAAACCGAGCTTGAGATCACCATAACCCAGGGCGAAGATACTGCCCCTGAGTATGTAAACAAGATCGCAACACACAGATTTGAGCTTCCTCCTGACAGACCCGCCAAATGTCCCGTCAAAGTTACGTACAGCTATGATATAAACCAGAGGATGCACTGCAAGTTTGAGGATCTCCGGTCGGGAAGGGCCCTTGAAGTCGATTTGTGCCTGGACCAGAATGGCCACGTGTCCCAGAGCGACATAAGAGAAAAGACCGAGAAGCTTGAGGCCGTCAAAGTCGAATAGTATTTTCTGCGGGTGAGTAAATGGCCAAACTCCTGCTTCCAATTCTGATCCTGATACTCGCACCTGCGATAGCCATTCCGCTTAGTTTGTCTAAGGGCTTTCAGTTTCGGCAGTTGATCACTCATGATAGACTTGCGGACTGGACGGGCCGCGTCAGATGCTTGGTCTTGATCAGCCGTCGCAAGCTCCTCAAACTCGTCGCTCGCTCCAAGCGCAGAGCCGCGCTAACTTGGTCCACCCTTCTAAGGTTGGCAGATCGCCTCAAATCCCTCAAATTGTCTTGGCCTGGCGAGCTTAAGGAGTCACTCAGCATATCCCGCTTTCCGCGCTTGGTCAGTCGTTCCATGTTCTCGCTTTTGCGTGTAGTTGACCCCAGCCAGAGTTTGGCCGGTTCCGCGCAGCCTGATCTGAACGTCCTTAATTGCCGGGTTCAGCTTAATAAACGAAGGAAGGATGATTCCATCCTTGACGTCTTCACAGTGGAAATCTGTGGCTCAATTCGCGCCCCAAGTAACATGCACTATACGACTTTGCGAGCTTCAATAGAGGACGTGACAAATGGGGCCTGCGAAGCCAAGCCAGTGCAAGCCCGCGCTGAGCAGTGGAAGATGCAGGATTCTCCTGCGTTCTGCTATAGCACGGACCTTGGCAAGCTGCCCAATCAAGTCACGATTTTATCTAATTGGACGATGGTGGCACAGTTGAACCTTGACTGGCTGATGTTTCCACGCAAGGGAAAAAGAGATCTGCAGCTCACTGCGTCCGTTGTATCTCAGCAGACCGGCAAAGAGCTTGGCACTGCCAAATACACTTTTTCTTATGAAAATCCTGCCCTTGGCTACATCGATTTGCCGGAAAACATCCAGCGTACAAGAACCTTGGCAGTCGCACTGGCCTTGGCCGTCAGTGCCGCAGACCACAAGCTTTATGGTTGTGAGGTGGAACTCATAAAAAACTGGGCCAAAAGCAACATTGGCCCTTCCAGATCTGTACCGGGCAGTGCGCATCTGCCTGAATCGCCAAAGTTGGCTCAAGCGCCTGATAAAGCCAAGCGCAAACTCGATGAAGCGTTTGAGCAGGCCGTTCGCTTCTTCCGAGATGGCAATCAGCTCGACACCTATAAAATCTGCAGAGAAATCGTTGAGATTGCACCCCTTGCGGATCGCTATGACATTTTGGATCTCTGCTTGAATGTCGCCAAGGCCAACGGTTCAGTCGTCGCGGAAGAGCTGCCTGTCTTGAAAAACCTGGCAAGCTGGCTCGAAGTGGACGCAGACAGATTTCGCGCCATGGTGGAAAAGACCCTGCCCGTTAGTATGCACCAAGTCAAAGACGCAGAAGTTATCCTCGGCGTTACTTCAGACATGAACGAGAAAGAGACTCTCCAGCGGCTAAATAAAGAGTACTGCAAATGGAACTCGAGGGTAACAAGCTCTGATCCGCAAGTTCAAGCCCAGGCTGATCAAATGCTAATGCTCATCGCAGAGGCAAGGGCTGAGTACATAGCGTAAAACACCTCAAATCAGGGCCGTTAAGCCGTCTTTCTTGCCTTGACGACCTTCTCAAAATGTAAGCGTTCACGGGGTATAAGTTGCGTTTGTGCGGTCATTGCGAGGAGTTTTACGACGAAGCAATCCAAAATGTAACGATTGAGATTGCCACGGCCTTTGAAAAAGGCCTCGCAATGACATAAAACGGCACATTTGCCCC
>DAOWID010000058.1 GCA_030641115.1 Planctomycetota bacterium
ACGTTGGCCAGATTGTGCGTAATGATATTGAATTCCTGCATTAACGCATCAGTGCTCGAACTGATTTGTGTCGCAGCATCTGCCATTTCAGACTCCTTGCGTAGTTGCAGGCTCAGCAACATCCGCTTCTGTCTTCTGCTCGTTGCCGGTAGGAGTTGAATTGTCTCGACGTCCAGTGCCGGCTCTCAGAGAAGCTCCATTCGTGGCCTGGATTAGCTCCCTGACGTCGGAGTCTCTCAAGCCTATCAATTCAACTGCTATTGAGAAACCATTTTTGATGGCTTTGGTGTGTTTAACCTCACCAATATCCTCTATGATTTTTGACACAGGGTTTGGTGACAGGTCCATTTGCTCATCGAGCTTGAACACCACCAAGATTCTCTCTCCTGCCTTCACTTTCAACGGCGCTTCTATTCGCAAGCCAGGCCCTGCCAACTCTGTGACAACCGCATGTACGAACTCCAGTGGCTTCCATGTGTCACTTGAGGCCTGTGCCACACCCTGCGCCATATCCGAAAACACATCGCTGCTTTCACCATTCTCGACAATTGTTTTTGCAAATGGAAATTTTGCAACAAAGGCAACGTTGTGTACCGGAACACGCAAAAAACGCCGGCGATTGATGACCCGCACACTATCGCTATGATTCAGAACAAGAGTACCACCATCGTAGCTTACGGCTGAAGTGTCAAACTCCCAAACCGATTTGCCAGAATAATAGTGCACACGCCAAATCTCGCTGAAGCTTACCTTTAAGTGAAGCTTCAATTTAATCGTCAGTCCCGTCTCACTATTTTCTGTGACCTTCGCCTCAATATCCTTTGAACTTCGCGTAGTCCGGCGCGTTATATAGACCTTTTTCCCCACAGGGATTTGCTTACTGCTCAGGTTGGCCCCTGTCGCTGCCCCAATTGAGTCAGA
Source organism: Planctomycetota bacterium (assembly GCA_030641115.1). Taxonomy (GTDB): domain Bacteria; phylum Planctomycetota; class Phycisphaerae; order Sedimentisphaerales; family Anaerobacaceae; genus DAOWID01. The sequence continues at coordinate 922 of DAOWID010000058.1, forward strand.
AGACCGAAAGCTGAGCTTCTCGCGCAAAAAAGATAACTCCGCTCTTAACCGTTCAGTATCTTGAGGTGGCTGTTGTGATGTGCGGCTGTCCTCCACCAGTTTGGTGACTCCACGCTCGAAGGCATCTTGCAAGGTGAAAATAGCGTCCCTACGTTTTAGCCCGCTCTTCTTTGCAGCTTGAAGTAGAATTTGGTGCTCGCGCACGCTGAGACCCTTTCTTTCGGCGTACTCAAGAAACAAATGCTTGGCAGCCTTTTGCTGCTCCACAATTCGCTTGTAGCTGACCCATAAAAGCAGCAAGGTTAATGCAATTAAGACAGTCGCTGCGATCATAATAAACCAGCGCTCCATCATAAAGCTGGCGTCTAACCGCCTTGCGGCCTGCCATCGCTCTACTGGCGTCAGTGCCAAGAAAAGTGTGTTTACCGTTTCTGTGAGTGCAGTGCCTGTTGTCATTTAGAGCTTCCTGAAGTCAGCTTGAGTCCTCAAACAGGAGTTCCTTATCGCTATCTAATAAGATTGCTCAATTCTCGCAGTATGTCATTTGCAACCCTGATGGTCCTGGCGTTGGCCTGAAAGCCGTTTTGCGCCTGAATCATATTGACAAACTCAGTTGCCACATCCGCATTGGATTTTTCCAGTGCCCCGCCATGAATGGTTCCGGCACCACCGGTCATTGCTTGTGTAACTATGGCCCCGCCTGAGTTGGCTGAAGGAGTAAAGTACCCCCCGCCAACGCTTTCCAGAGCTGCCGGATTCTGAAATAAGACCATTTGGATAGCGGCAATATTCTTCTTAATGCCATTAGAGAACGACCCGATGACCATGCCCTCGTTATTAACCGAAACGGTGGAAAGTCTGCCCGATTCATAACCGTCCTGCTCCCTTGCTACTGCCGTCGAGTTACCGGCCAACTGTGTCAAGCCGTCAAACTGACCCAGCGTACCCATTGATATTGCGACAGTTTGTGGACTCCCAATATCATGGCCAAATGTTATTACAAATTCGGAACTATCACCCATCGCCTCATTTAAACCGGAGTAAGAACCATCGCCCGCGCCAAACTCTATGCTTCTGATGCGTCGCTCGTCCATGTCTACATTGTGCATCTCGCCGGTGATGGAGGTCAGCACCATATCCCAGGTATTGGCGGTCTCGGTACGAACAAACGCGCCCGTGAGAACGTGTTTGCCTCCCTGACTGTCGTAAACAGTAATGCTAAAGCTTTTAACTTCCTCTCCACCAACTGTTGATATCTCGAAATATCCCGGCACCTCCAGTTCAGCGGTCCCACTGTTCGTAAACTCCAGCTTCACGTCAGACAGGCTATAACCGCTCTCCACGTCGGTCACCTGTATCCTGCCGTTGACCAAAGATGCCGTCGCATTGCTGGAGCCAAGAACGGTATTCAAGTGGTCGATAACGTCATCCAATTTGGTGGTCGCATCAATACTGACAGGGCTGCTGTCAACTAAGGCATTGCCATCGTGGTCATAACCAGAAACAGTAATTGTGGCGGAAGAATAGGTTCCGCTGGTAGCTTGATGCAGATCATCAATCAATGTATCTCCGGTAGCTCGCGTGCCGCCATTAGCTGTATAAGTTATATTTGAGCTCAGCGCTTGTGTCTGTACCATAGACAATGTTGCATCGGCACCTAAATTCCCGGACACCACAACCTTTGACGTGACCTTTGCCGCCATCGCCACATCGTACGGAACGTGAATGCTACTGTCTCCTGGTGTCTGGAAACCCTCAACTTCGCCTGTTGAACTCGTACGCTGGACAAGACAACCTGTGGTCGGATCGACCAAATTCGAGTTCGCGTCAACCGCAAACGAACCCGCACGGCTGTAGACGTTTCCTTCGGTACTGCCCAGTACGAAATAACCTTCTCCTTCTATGGCTAAGTCCAAAGGATTACCTGTATTTACCAGATTGCCCTGCGACATGTTGGGAGCTATACCAGAGACTCCAACGCCGCTGCCCATCTGTTGAGGGTTCGTGCCACCGAGGGCGCCGGTCGGTTGAGAAGCCTTTTTTATAGTCTCCGTCAGCAGTTCTGCGAATGTTATTCGGCTGGCCTTAAAGGCGGTACTGTTGACGTTGGCAAGGTTGTTGCCGGCAATATCCAGCATCTTTTGATGGGCTTGCAGCCCCGTGACTCCGGATGATAGTGCGAAACTCATTTTAACTTCTCCTTATAATGAAATTGCCAATCCAACTTCTTAGTTTTTGACCGATATAATGTCCTCTAAGCTAATGGTATATTGGCCTACCGCCAAAAAGACACCACCATCGACGTTATGGTGGATCTGTTCAACTGTGCCGCTCTGAGCTTCGGGGGTACCGGCCTCTGTCTCTACGAGGAATGAAACCTCTCTACCTATCAACGAGGCGGCATAGCTCCGCTCAACAGAGGCAAGGGCTCTGGCAAAACTTGAGTTCATTGACTCAAGCTGCTGCAGTTGCGAGAACTGCGCTAATTGAGAAGCCATTTCCTGATTATCGAGCGGCTCCAGTGGGTTCTGGTTTTGCAGTTGTGCCACCAGAAGTTTCATATAATCCATTTGGATGTCACTTGCCCTCGTTGTTGCTAATAAGGGGTTCATAAGTTTCTTACCTTCTTAAAAGAACAAACAATCAAACAAACTCTTACCTTTCCAACAATGTTGCTCACAGCCATACCAGCTTGAACAGTAGGCCAAGAAGTGCAATTGGTGTGCCACAAGAAATTTAGTGGTTGCTTCCCGACATATAACTTCATCTGGGAACAGATGTTATGGAAAATGAAGGCCGCACAAATATAAGAGACCAAGGCTTGCAAGAATTCTCACAGAGGATAAATCTTCCTACCGTATCAGAAAATTCTTCCGGCTCTGACTTGACGCTTGTGCCAACGGTTCTTGTTGTTTCGCTCTGGGCTTATTGGGTGACACTAACACGTCCCATAAGAAACAACACTGTCACCCTGTGATTTTCGTTACTTGGCTGCACTTTTGAATTTGCCAAAGATGTCCGATAAAGCTATCGCACAATCACAAGGTATACTCGACCCCAAGAAATGAGTGGCGTTATGGGCTCGTCCCATAAAAGATTAAAGTTGTCTCTTGCTACTTGTCGATTTACTCACCTGTAGATTTACGGGTATGGCTTATCCACTACCCTTGAGGTGGCAACATCCATACAGCGTAAGAATAACTCCGTGGGGGATAACACTTATGCTTGTGAAATAGGATGAGCTTGTTCCGTAGGATTGTTGTAGTAAGCAAACAAGCGGAAATTCAACAATTAGCTCAGCAGGTTAGTCAACAGTCCTTTGTGGCTGATGACCTCGCTGAGGCTTTAGATATCCTTGAGACAGCAAATCCAGACCTTACCATCTTCGACAGCACGTACAGTCCAAATCACATCCGTGAATTCCTCCATACGGCCGATAAGAATTCGGTCACTACACCTGTCGTAGTAATCGGTAATGGTGACAATTGCGCCGGGACATCTGCAGAGTTTATACAAATGGGGGCCTGCGACTATCTGCAGGGAAAGCAAGACTACAATCGGCTGGAGCAAATCGCAGGTCAGATAAACAACAAGTCTGAAGTTGATGCCGCTGACAAAGATGCGAGCGCTTTCTTTGTTGACAACTGTGCTGCTTCTGTTGGCATGGCTGGCCGAAGTAGAGCATTCAAAAAGACGCTCGCTATGATTAGACTTGTCGCTGCCAGCAGATGCAACCCGGTGTTGATAGTTGGTGAGACAGGCACAGGCAAAGAGCTCGCCGCCAAGGCAATACACGCGCTGAGAAATCCTGACGAGCCGTTTGTCGATGTAAATTGCGCAGCTCTGACGGCAAACTTGTTAGAAAGTGAGCTTTTCGGCCATGTGAAAGGATCCTTCACAGGGGCTGACCGCGATAAAATAGGGCTCTTAGAGCTAGCCGGCGCGGGCACAATACTACTTGACGAAATAACTGAAATGCCATTGGACCTGCAGGCTAAGTTGCTGCGCGTTCTTCAGGAGAAGACCTTTCGAAAGGTCGGTGACATCAAAAATATTACCTGCAACGCCACGATAGTAGCTTCGAGCAATCGCAATCTATATGCCGAAATGAAAGCTAATCGCTTTCGACGCGACCTTTACTATCGTCTGACTATCTGCCCTGTTTTTATCGCTCCTTTAAAATCGCCTGATCGAAAAGGTGACATCCCACTTCTGGCCGAATATTTCCGTCAAACATCCGACATCTGTCCGGAAAAATGCGGCAAAATAACCTCTCTGACTAAGTTCGCTATTGAGGCCTTGTTGAAACACGATTGGCCCGGCAACATCCGTGAGCTGAGTAATGTTATCGACAGGGCGATATTATTGGAGACAGCAGACAAAATTGGCCTGAACAGCATCGTACTAAATCCGGCTCAATGCGAACAGTCACCAAATGAGTCGGGCGCCGCTCACATCAAGGATTTTTCCCTGGAAAAAGGCGAACGTGAGCTGATCGCCCGGGCGTTGCAGGAAACAGGCTGGCAGAAGACCCAAGCTGCCGGCCTTCTTGGTATTACCAGAGCTACACTCTACGCTAAGCTTAAGCAGTATGATATCAAAAAGACTCCCCATATCGTAGGCAGCTCCACAACAGAATTTCAAAACCAAGTACCAGTATCATCTCTGCCTGAGCCTGTAGTTTCCACAGGATAGAGAGCTAATCTCTGTCAGAAAATCTATCGGCTCGTATAGAATCCTGACATCACTTCACGGTGTGAGCTGCACGACGCAGGACGATAAAGCCGGTTCCGAGGCCAAAGACGGGTAAATACACTCCGCCTGCTATCGCTGCCAAGGTCTGGCACAACTATTGCTGTGCCTATGGAAAGGTTGTGATATACGCTCTCATTCTCTCCTAACTGCGGTTGGGTGCTGAATACAATATTGAGGGCAAAGCTGGAAGGCATGGCTAAGAAAAAGCGACAGACTACTCGTGATAAGAATAGCTCCAAGGGGCCGTCGGACGCCGGCTTACCTGCCGGGAAGGCTCATGAAGAACCCTCAGAGCACGAAGTATTTGCAACAGATGAAGATTCTTCGAAATCCGCCAAAGGCGGACAAGAGTCCACCCAACCCCCTGCAATTCAACAATCTGCCCGTCAGCGTCTCTCTTCGCTAAGCTCGATTCAGCGCAAGCGTTTTTCAACTACTCAGAAAATCCTCATCGCCGGCATTGTTCTGACTGTAGTAATGCTGCTGTACGGGTTGTTGAAGTCTCCATCAAGGCCTGCTGCCGGTCTGGCGACAATCCCCACCGACCAGACATCGCCAGTGAGCGGGCGAATACGTGCGGGCCAATCCGCCGCGGCGGACTCTGAAATGTCCCGCAGGTCCGCCTCTGGCGGATCACAGCAGGTGCCGTCCCAGGTCAAAGAACCTGAAGCTGCGTTTTTGCCAACAGAACCACTGTCCTTGAAAGTTGCGCAAGATTTCTACCTACAACAGGATTTCCACAAGGCTTACGCCGCCTTTGACCGGATTGGCCAAAGTCTCCCTGCGGGCGAGAAACTGCAACCACTGAGGGATTTCCTGCAGCTAAGAATGGCCTATTGCATGAAGCAAACCGCCAATTATGACCAAGCGGACCATCTATTCAGGGTAGTATCGAGAAGTCATTCTCCGGTTGTAGCTACGCTGGCCAATTACCAGTGCAGCTTGCTCGAAATACAGAAAAAGCAATACTTAAAAGCCAGAGCCAGAGCTTATAAGTCACTTGCCCTAATCAATGCAGTCGGTTTCGACAAGGATTGGGCATTATCGTTCGAGTGCGATTGTCACTTTCTGGTTGCTGAATGCCTCACACGCTATATCCTTTCGCTCTGCGACACCGACAAGGACATTCCTGAGGGCCTGTGGAGCGACCCGATCACATTGGCGGCGCCGTTCGGCAATCTGAGTGAAGCACAACTGCGGTTGCTTCTGAATTCCGGCTCGGAACAACTAAGCAAAGCCCTGCTCAGCCCCCAAATTCAAAGACTCGACCACCAAGAGAAGCCTACGCGCTGGTCTGTCACCTGTTACGGAGCACCGATAGGAGAGTTGCTGGCAAGATTTGCCGCCAACACCGACCTTGATGTCCGGTGGGCTCTTGGCAAGAAGTCCACCTCGCAGTCAATGAATGACACCTTTCGACAAAGACCGGTGAGTTTGCACATGCCGGCGACAACATCGCAACAGTTTGTAACAACGGCCGCTGGCTGTGTTGGAATGATGGCACGCCTGGATGACAATCCCTATAGGCCGACAGTGAACGTCTTCGACCCGATCGACTATTCATCCTTATCAGAACACATATCTCTGCTTACTCAGCAGGCCGTTTCACTTTGGCAGAGATTTCTACTTACATTTCACAGTGACAAACGTGTCGCCAACGCTCATTTTGCTCTCGGCCTTCTGCATTCTCAAGTAGATCGGGTAGCCGAATCAATCGCAGAACATAAATTGGTAGCCAATCGATTTGGACAAACGTCTTTGGCACCGTTTGCCTTATTGCACTTGAGCAAATTAAAAGCCAATCTGCGTGACTATATTGGCGCGCGTAAGGACCTGGAGCAGCTTGTTCAGCAGTACCCTGATGCCGAGATTTCCAACCAGGCTTCTCTGCACCTTGCTGATGTGACAATGAAGGCTCAGCTCTATGACGAAGCTGCGCGACTCTATCGCAACGTTTATAACCTGGGTTTCTCTCTGCAATCAAAAGCCACGGCTGCTCTTGGAGCTGCCAAATGCTTCTACGAAAAAAAGGATTATGAAAGTGCGGCAAAATGGCTGATTCAGTACATCCAGATGGCCAAAGACCCCACAGACAGTGACTTGTACTCGGCCTATTTCCTGCTGGGCAAGACGAATCTTGCATTAGGAAAGTATGAGCAGGCCTGCAATGCCCTTCAACATGCTCTGACAGGACAGAGTTCCAGACAAGAGTACGTGCAGATGGCCCTGGCTTTAGCGAAAGTCTATATAGGGCAAAAGCATTTCGTCAAAGCACTTGATGTGTTGGAGAACGTGTCTTCGCTGGCGCTCTCACAGAAACAATCTATTGATATACTGCTGCTCAAGTGCCAGATTCTTCGGGCGATAGGACTGGTTGACAAAGCTATTACGGTTCTTGGTGATAGGGCTCAATATTTGGTTGACGCGCAGCTAAAGGCTAAGCTATCACTTGAGCTGGCTAAGTGCTCTATTGCCAAAGGCGATCTCGAACTTGCCCATAGGGACTTACCTGAAATTCTTGTCCTCGTCGAACCGGGGCCTTTGGCACACGAGGTCAACTGTGAGCTGGCCGACGTATGTCTAAAGCTCGGCCAAAATTCCCAAACGATTTCCATTTGTTCGCAGCTTTTAGATTCGGCCCCTGCAGCACCTATAAAGCAGAAAGCCTCGGATCTGCTGGCAACAGCCTACACCCGGCAGAGAAACTATGACAGGGCGGTCTTCGCTCTTTTGGGCCAGCCAAATGCGTCCAAGAACACCGATACAAAAATAGGCTCCTCCGATCCAACAATCAAAAACCAGACGCTTGATGAAGTAGCACAATAAGACACGACGGTCAGTATGATGAAGCCTGAAACGAAAAACTCAATTCCAAGCTCGATGTCGAGTACTCGATGCCGGCTGCCTGGGAACCGAGAATCAAAACGCGAGCATCGCGCACCGAGTGCAGGGTATCGATCTTCGCTCCACGCTCTCTGCTTCTTTTGCCTTTCGGTCCTGGCTTGTTGTCTGTTAACGTCTTCCACCCTCGCCGAACTTCCATCAGCTCCCCAAGGCGCACAAACTGGCGAAATTGCGCCTGCGAGCCTCATGGCTCAAGAGGCCGAAAAACCGTCACAAAACAGTCTCCACAGTCCGCCGAAGCCAGGTAGTCAGGCCGCTCACCGGTTGTGGCAGAGCAGGATTAGCGTTCCTGAAAATCAAAAGGATGCGAAAGGCAAGAACGAGCTTAAACATCTAATTGAACAACTCCGCTCCGTGAGATTTGAACCTAACAAGCAAACCCCTGAACACACTATTGCCATGGAACCGGTTTCAAAAACGGAACCCAATGAAGCCCTATCCGCCATCCGCCGCGGCGGACCAAAACAGCCTGCGAAAAGGGACATGCGATCAAAGCTGGACAAGTCCGCCGCCGGCGAACCATACGAGCCGGTTTCCGACCGAGCCTTGCAACTACTGGAAAATCTATCGCAACATCCTGACCAACTACACAATCCCCTTGGCCTGGCTGAAGTCTTATTCCTCAGCGGTCATCTGAAACAAGCAGCGATATTTTACCAGGAGGCCCTCGCCCGCATGAGTTTGGATGATGTTGGCTCCGCCCAGGATAGGGCCTGGATTCTATTTCAAACAGGCAATTGCCTACGAGACGACGATTTGGCAAACGCAGGCAAAATGTATAGACAGCTAATCGCAGAATGCCCCAACTCGCCGTGGATCGATTTGGCGAAGGCCCGGTTGAATTTGATTGATTGGTACCAGAAGAGCAAGCCACAAACGTTAATTGCCAAATATGGAACCGAGGCGCTGCGGCCACCCGGATTGTAGATTCTTGGGCTCCATCCCGCACCAATTCCCCTTAGGGGACGCCTAATTGGTGCGGGATAGAAGCCTTTGGCGGCGCGAAACTAAAAAGGAGTATGCTAGCGGTGAGTAGGACTGAAACAAACAGCGCAAGCTGGAAAGAACAGAGAAACCCATTCTGCAATCGGCCCCAAAAAGCAAACCTTGAGAATACTATGAATGTACTGATTGTAGATGACGACCCTGATACAGCTCGAATCATACTTGAGATTTTGGCTCACAAGGGGATTCACGCAAATCTTGTTGACAATAAAGAAGGTGCTCTTGACTTCCTCGACAACAACAGTTGTGACCTCGTACTTATCGGCGAGAAGATAAGTCCGCGAGACGAGCCACAAGGTGGCTTTGAACTGCTCGGCAAAATCAAGGCAGACTTGCCAGAAGTGCCCATAATTATGATGGCCGAGCCTGGGGACCTGAAAGCGCAAAATCAGCCCGCCGCAGGCGGAACCGATCCCGGAGATACGTTATTGCGGTCGGTAACCCGCACGGCCATCAAGGCCATTCGCCTGGGTTGTTGTGATTTCCTAATCAAGCCACTAAACCGTGAAAAAATAGAGACTCTGCTGGATACTATCCTGCCCAACCATGGTGTCTCAACAGCAGCTTCGGCACAGGATGGCACTCGCTGTCTTTATCAAATAGTAGGCAAGAGCCCAAAACTCCTTCAAACGATCGAGTTAGCTGAAAGAATCGCTCCTACCTCGGCACCAGTCTTAATAAGCGGTGAAAGCGGAACAGGCAAAGAGCTGATTTCTTACCTCATTCATCAAAAAAGCAGAAGAGTCCACGGACCGTACATCAAAGTCAACTGTGTGGCACTAAGTGACTCGCTTCTTGAAAGCGAGCTTTTTGGCCATGAAAAGGGCGCCTTCACCGGTGCCTACACTCAACGCAAGGGCCGATTCGAAATGGCGCATGGTGGAACCCTGCTTTTGGACGAAATCACTGAAACGCCTCTCCGGTTTCAGGCTAAGCTGCTGCGCATACTCGAGGAGAAGGAATTTGAACGGGTCGGCGGAAATGAAAATGTCAGAGTCAATGTTCGAATAATAAGTACGACAAACAAAGACTTGTTGGAAGAGGTTCAGCAGGGCCGGTTCCGCCGAGACATTTACTATCGCCTGAGCGGTGTAAGATTGGTTATCGCACCGCTGAGCCAGCGCCACGAGGATTTGCCCGAACTTGTATGGCACTTTGTCAACCTTTATGCGCGTGAGACGCAACGTCGTATCACTAAGCTTGACCCCGCGATGATGGATATTTTTGCCAAGTACCACTGGCCCGGCAACGTTCGCCAGTTGCGAAACGTCGTGTTGACATCGCTGATTTTGGGAGTTGGCGAAACGCTTTCGTTAGCTGATGTCTCCTGGCTTTTTGATGAATTGCAGCCACTGCCACAGCAAGATTCGTCTTGCGTCGTGCGTGATGCATCGTGCGCAAAGCCGGCGCAATACGATATGCGCAATACGCAATACGACCCCGGTCTGGGCGGTATACCGCTTGAGCAGGTGGAGCGACAGGCGATTTTGGATACCCTGCGCCAGACAGCAGGTAACCAAACCAAAGCGGCCAAAGTATTGGGCATCAGCGATCGAACGTTGCGAGACAAAATGCGTCGGTATCGGTCCGCCTGTGGCGGACCACAGGCGGATGCAAAGCGAGGGTCCCGGCAAGAATCCTTGCAGCCCGCCTGATAACGATATTCTCATAGGAAAGGCTTCTGCAAAATTGCAGGAGTTAGAATTTAGAATTAAGAATTGAGAATTTAGAGTTGAGAATTGCGTATCTGCGTTCTCCATTCTAAATTCTTCATTCTCAATTCTTTACTTGAGGCGAAAAATGGCAGATGCAGATGAGACAAAAGGGCGACAAGAACAGGCAGATGCAAAAGCAGAAAAATCAGATAAGAAGTCTTCAAGCAGGCGACTTCTACCGTGGATGACAATGGCTGTCATAGTAGTCGTCTGCGCCGGTGTAGGCTTCGTACTCGGTCGATTTCTTGGCGGTCCCAGCGCAACCCAGGCAGCCGGAACTGCTCAACAGACACAACAAGCCAATGCGCAGCTTCTGGGGACCGATGATTCTGCAGCACAGTTGGAGCATACCTGGTATTATGACTTGGAGCCTGTGGTGGCGAATCTCGATGACCCAGGCGTAACACGATACGTTCGAGTCGCTTTGACACTGCAAGTCAGCAACGAAGTACCGCAAAAGAAAGGGGTCGCTTTTCTCACAGAAAAGGTCCCCGTCTTGAAGAACTTGCTTACCATCTACCTGGCAAGTCAGACCGTCGACGATATGCGAGGTGACAGGAACCTCAGACGTATCCAATCAGAAATATTGGAAGCTTTTAACGAAAAACTCTATCCCGATGCCAAGCCCCAAATCAAGGGCATTCTTTTTAAGGGATTTGCCATACAATGAGTAACACAACTGCCGACACGACAAGCGAAGAGACCTCGGACCTCGTTTCGGAAAAGATGCAACAACTTCTTGCTGCTGTGGGTTCCAAGCCCACGGAAGACACCACACAAATAGAAGCGACCGAGTATGATTGGCATCAGCCTCATTATTTCAGCGCCGAGCAGCTTGACAAGCTCGGCGATCTCACAACGCAGGTAGCCACAGCAATAGCTGAAAGATTTGCTCAACTGTACAACAGCGACTTCAATGTCACTATTGCTTCGACCACGCAGCACTTTGCCGGTGAGCTCTTTGAGCAAATCTTAGCCAGCGGACAGAATGATTATTATCTGGGTTTTGGTCCGCCAGACGAAAGGCGGAACGAAGAACATCTGTTCGGCTTCGCCGGCATACCGGCGCAAAGTGCGGTTACCTGGGTGACACATTTGCTTGGTGATTCCGAATCTGAAACAGATCCGACTAAGGTTTTGTCGGATCTGGAAGAATCGCTCTTATTGGACATCGCTTCGGCCATCGTCGAGTCACTTGCTGACTCATTACATGGCTATAGTGACATCCAGTCAGCCGGGGCCGTTACGAGATCTCAGCCACCCTTCGAGCTACACGGCATAGAAGAACTCTGCAAGATTGTTTTTGTGGTCGAGCAGGTCGCCTCTGCCAGCGACAAACAGCCCGCCAATGGCGCCGAAGCTTACATTTTGGTGCCTTGCAGCGAGCTGGTCCGCCAGAGGCGGACTGTCGGAAAGGCTGCCGAAGCTGATAGCGAAATCTCATCGCAGGACATATCAAAAGCGATACTCGAGCATCTCCAGCAAACGCCGGTTTCTGTCACGGCCCGATTGGCTTGCACGGTCCTTAGTCTTGAAGAGATAATGAGTCTTCGCTCCGGGGACATATTATTGCTTGATAAAGCGATCGATGAACCGGGCGAATTAGTTGTTGAGGGCCAAGCGATCTTTTATGGCCAGTTTGCAAAATCAGCCAGCAAATACGCAGTGGTAATTACCCAGGCTGTTTGTGACACGGCTCAAACTACAAATCCAGTCACAGGAGCTTAGATAATCAAAAGGGAATCCAAAGATGCCTAAAACAGCCAAAGCTACGGCAAAACAGGCCAAAGAAAAACAGGACTCCAGCGATGACGCTTCACAGGCAGACTCCAAGAAACAGGTGCAGTCTGCTGAATTTCCTGAGGTGGCCGAGACCGAAGCTGCAGGGTCCACCGGCAACTTTGACATCTTACTGGATATGAACGTGCCCGTTACGGTTACTATCGGCCGAACGGAGATGCCGGTCCGGCGACTCCTGCAACTTGGACCCGGCTCAGTGTTGCAGCTCGACAAACCTATTGATGCGCCGGCAGATTTGTACCTTAAAGATGCCAAGTTCGCTTCAGCAGATGTAGTGGTTGTGGATGGTAAGTTCGCCGTCAGAATAAAGGAAATTATCGGCGCCGGCCTTGCCTCCAGTGAACCAGAGACATAACTCGCCACCGGCGCGAATTGTGGTGGCCAGAAGGATTCATAATGGCAGATTCTGCACAATCGAGCTCGTCAGGATTGAGCGGGACAGGCTCACGAAAGGCAGAGAACCAAAACCTGCTCAATACGCCCTTGGCCTCCCATAGCAACACTATTTTGGCCGTAGGAGTGGTCACAATTCTTGCCACTCTCATAATCCCTCTGCCCACACTGCTAATGGATATGCTTCTGGCCTGCAGTATATCGTTGGCGGTGGCCGTCTTAATAATTACCTTAGCGTCAAGAGAGGCCCTTGAGCTATCCACCTTCCCTTCGCTGCTGTTGTTCGTGACACTTTTTCGGCTCTCCCTCAATGTAGCCTCGACCAGGTTGATACTCTTGCAGGCAGATGCCGGCAAGATCATCCAGACCTTTGGCGGCTTCGTTGCCGGCGGCAGTTTCGTCGTTGGGCTGGTGATCTTCTTAATCCTTGTTGTCATCCAGTTTGTTGTAATCACAAAAGGCGCCGAGCGAATAAGCGAAGTCTCAGCCCGTTTTACACTCGATGCGATGCCCGGCAAGCAGATGGCGATCGATGCAGACCTGAACGCGGGCACTATTACCGAGGTCCAGGCCAACAAACGTAGAGCCAAAATCGTTAAGGAAAGTGAATTCTACGGCGCAATGGACGGCGCCAGCAAATTCATTCGCGGCGACGCCAAAGCCGGACTCATAATCACCGCGGTTAACATCGTCGGCGGAATAGCTATGGGTTATTCACGCGGCATGACGGTTGCCAACGCCATAAAGACCTATTCTATCCTTTCCATCGGCGATGGGCTTGTCAGCCAGATACCGTCAGTGATAATCGCTGTAAGTTCGGGCTTCTTAGTAACAAAAATCTCCTCAAGTTACAGTGTCGGCCAGGACCTCTCCAGGCAGTTTCTCAAGACCAGCCAGCCACTGATGACGGCAGCCTTTATCATTGCTTTGATGGCATTAGTGCCTGGACTACCCATAATACCGTTCGTGTTGCTGGCTGTCGGATTTGCTATGATTGGGCGGTTGGTAGCCAAAACTGAAAAGGAGCGCGAAAAACCTGCCGCACATCCACAAACAAAGCCTGAAAAGGAACCAGTTGAAGAGCTCCTGGATGTGGACAGAGTCTCTGTGCATGTCGGCATTCGGCTAATCAGCATGGTTGACCCCCGCAAGAGCAATACTATCTTTGAGCGTATCGGAGCCCTGCGGAGAGCATTTGCCCAGCAGATCGGCATTGTCATTCCGCTGGTACGCTTGCGGGACGACATCAACCTCGAACCAAACGCTTACGAGATTAGACTTTCAGAGCTGCCGGTAGCCGAAGGCCGGTTAGAACCCAGTATGTATCTCGCTATGGATTCCGGCGCCGTCCAAAGCAAGGTCCAGGGCATAGAGACTACCGAACCTGTTTACGGATTGCCCGCACTGTGGATCTCGCCCGATGACAAGGAAAAGGCCGAATTAAACGGATATACTGTGGTCGACCCTGAATCCGTCTTTATCACTCATCTGTCCGAAACACTCAAGAAACACGCCGACGAATTGCTGACACGTGAAGACGTACAACTGCTCGTTGACCGACTTCGCAAGAACCAGCCGTCACTGGTCGGAGAGGTTGTCGGTACCGATGGAGAGATACCGATTGGACTGCTTCAACGCGTGCTAAAGAACCTCTTAAAGGACCGAATACCGATTCGCGAGCTAATCGCCATCCTTGAATCACTGGCAGAACACGCTCGAAAAACAAAGGACGTTACGGCCCTGACTGAGATGGTTCGAAAATCATTAAGCAGAACCATCACCGAGCAGTATAAAGACCAGGCCGGCAAAATTTTCGCCATAACGTTGGACCCTGCATTCGAGCACCAGATGATCTCTTCTTTGCGACAGGAAGCAGGGCAGCTGTCTCTCGGTTTACCGGCCGAGGTCGCGATGGAGACAAGTAGAAGAATCGCTCAAGCGTGGAAGGCAGCGATGGATAAGGCCGCGGACAAGGTTATTTTGCTGTGTGATTCCAGGCTGCGGTCACCACTGGCCATAATGCTATCGCGAACAGTACCACCGTTACCGGTCATAGCTTATGACGAAATCGTGCTTGGAATCGAAGTGGAGCCGATAGAAACTGTAACTGTCCAGCAGACTGAATCCGCACCTCTTGAGGAACGAGAGCAGTCTGCTGCTGCTTTGGCAGGAGCAAACTCGATACAGTGACCTAAGATGCGATACCATGGAAACTTGCAGAATTACACGAAATAGAGGACACGAGTTATGCCGTTACACGCTCGAACAATCGCAGTTAGTATCGCAGTGATATGTTTTTTCGGCCTGAGCTTTATCGGCTGGATCAGCGGTCTTTCGCCCTTTACCTGCTGCAAAAGAGCGCTTGTAGGGGCAGTGGTTTCTTACATTGCGATCAGCTTAGCTGTGAAAGTAATCAACGCCATTTTGACCAATGCAATGATTATGAGCCGGATGAGTCACGGTGACCGCCAAGCGGGGTCCCAAGAGAAAGATAAGACCAGTGACAGTACAGGCTGAGAATATTTCCGACGTCCGCCATACGTCTGGCGGAGTGCGGTCCGAGCAACAGCTTGTTGAGGACAGCGAGGAGCATCTGAAAGCTGTCGCACTACGTACTTATTCAGACCAGAAGAGTTCCGCCAAAGGCGGACTCGAGGATAAGCAGATCGTTCAATTCCTGCCTATGGTCCGTAAGATAGCACATCGCGCGGTCACATATCTTAAGCCACCGCTATCGTTTGAAGACCTGATCTCAGCGGGCACTATCGGATTGCTCAAGGCTGCCCGCGATTTCGACTCCTCTCACCATGCTGAGTTCAAAACCTATGCTTATATCAGGATCAAGGGAGCCGTTCTTGATGAGTTGAGGAATTCATCCCTGCTGCCTGCGAACGTCAACAAGCAGGTTCGAGACGCTCGGCAGCTCAGCCAGAAAATCATCGAGCAGACTGGAACAGCACCTACGGATGAAGAGCTGGCCGAAAAACTCGGAATACCTGTTGACGAAGTGTACGAACTGCTTGAAAATGCTCGCGCGCAGCACTTCGTCTCGCTCGATAGCCTTGGACAGGAGCACCGCCCGCTGGGCGACTTCTTGCCAGCACCTGATACAAGCACGCCCGATAAGCACCTTGAGCAAACAGAACTAATAGACAAACTGACTGAGGCCATACAGCAGCTGGACCAGAGGCGACGGCAGATTATTCTGCTGTATTATCAGCAGCAGCTGACGATGAAGCAGATAGCCTGTGTCTTTAACATTACCGAATCACGTGTCAGTCAGCTGCACGCAAGTGCTCTGTTCAATTTGTCCATGAAATTGAGGCAATGGAACGATGCCGGATAACGACTATAACATAGTAAAGCCTGTCGAGAGTTTACATAACATTGCCGGTCTGACCCCAGCCAAACGCCGTGAGGAAAGAAAGCGTCGGCAGAACTTGCACGCCGAGGAGGACGAAGAAGACGAGCAAAAGCTAAACGATTCATTGGGCAAGAAAAGCCCTGACAACGCACGTGTCGATGTCGATGACGAAAATGACCGGCACTCTATCGATTATTGTGCTTGATTCGATATTTGTTTTCGACAAAGCACTGAAAGGCCAAGATTACAAATGCAAGAAACAGCAGGACGCATTCTAAAAAGTGACCAGGTTAAACTCGAAGGCCGGCTCCAACTTGATGTGCCGCAGGTTCAGCCGAACGCGCCAAGGGGCACAACTGCGGCACCAGTCACCCAGCAGGCGCGAATGGTGGAAAATCATCCCGAATTTGCTGTTATTGAGATAATCTGTCCCTGTGGCAGAAAAACATATCTGAAGTGCGAATATGCTGACAGTGAATCATCTGCAGAAGCTGCAAAGGTACAAGATGCTATGTTTGAAGCCTCTGAGCAAGCCACTAACCAGACAAAGTAAATGGAGAAAGAAAAGATGCAAGTTATGAAAAAGACTACTTCAATTATGATTACGTCATTGCCGATATTCCTACTGTTCGGCTGCTCATCCACGCCAACGCAAGTGGATGTCAGGCCTCTGGCTAACTCAACGAACAGGCAGCAAAACAACTATATGGCGAGAAGGTTTCAGGAACCTGCCCAACAAGGCCGAACCACAGTGGAATCCGCCATAGAATTGTCCCAAAAATATGCGACACTCTCCGAAGATGCGGTTGCGCTACGGATGAAACACCAGGGCCTTATCGCTCAGAATAGCCAGCTTAAAGAGAAGACCGCTGAACTTGAGGCTAAACTGGAGCAGGCGCAAAAGGAGCTGACCGAGGCAAATGACCTTCTGATTGAAATGCGTATTGAGTTGAATAGCTGGAAAACGAATATCCTTGGCTTTCGCGAGGAGATGCGGGAAGCCGAAAAAGCCGAACTGAAAGCACTGCTCGACATACTTAAAGTTCTCGGCGGAGAGGTCACGGCCGAATCAGCCCTGGATCAGGATGCAAGCTCAGCGACCACATCACCGAGTGAACCCAGCCCGCTTGAACCAAAGGATGCTTTGATTATAGGTAAGTCAAATGAATAGCTTGAGAAGCGTATTATCATACTTGCTCACTCGTCGCTCGGCGCTTAGCGCTTGCAGTTCGAGCCGTAGACCACGAGTCGTAGGTCACAGGTCACGATTCATGGCACTATTATTGCCATTAGTTCTAATCTCGGGCTGCCACTACCGCACAATCTCTGTGCCCAAAGCAGACTGCTACTATCTAAATCCAACTAAAGATGTGCGTGCCGTCGGCAGGGTTGCCATCGTCGAGTTGGGCAACAATTCGAGTTATCCGCAAATCTCCTCCGATGTTACCGAGGCACTTTTCACGGCATTGCAAAAAAAGCAGCTTTTCGGCTTGACTATTGTCCACCAGGACGACCCTGCGTGGCGGAGTCTGCAGTTGGACTTGGATTCGGGTCCCCCGACACAAAATAATACCTTTGGAGTCCCGTCAACGTATACCCTTGAACAATTATCGGCAATCCATAAGACGCTGAAGTGCGATGCGGTACTGATCGGCACTGTTACTGAATATCACCCTTATCCTCGGATGGCCGTTGGCCTTCGGATGAAGCTTGTGGATCTCAGAGACGGACAGTTGCTGTGGGCCCTCGAGCAGGTCTGGGACAGCGCCGACAAGACAATTGAACGCCGAATAAAAGAGTATTTTCAATCTCAAATGCGTTCGGGCTTTGCTCCTTTGCGTGAACGGTTGGTGGTCGTCAGCCCGTTGAAGTTCATCAACTTCGTAGCTTACGAGGTGGCCGAGACACTACAGCCAGAAAGATAAGGAAGATAAGATAGTGAATATAGAGGCTTTCGCGAAGTCGCATTAACCTTATAGAAAAAGGCTTCTGCGAAATTGCAGGTTAGGCATACTTTGACAAGAAAAAATCGTTTTTTGATTTTTTCTTGTTAAACAGTAAGTTGTTCTTTAACAAATAATTAAGCGATTATTTAAGAAAATCAAGAAACGGATTTTCTAAAATAATATATGCCTAACCTGCAATTTTGCAGAACTCGTTCAGAAAAAGTGAAAACCCAGCAAAAAACCTTAAAGTTTTGTAAAAATCGTGCGAAAAGAATTGCAGAGTAAGGACTGTCAAAGAATTTATCCAAATGATCGATAAGATAGACAACAGCCAAATTCAAGATATTTTGAGAAGGTCGTCGTCCAAACAACCTAAATCAGCCAAGGCTCCGTCAGACAGTAGTGCAGACGTATCAATACAAGTCGAGTATGCCTCTTTGATCAACAAGGCAATGCAAATCCGACAGCCGGGCCCTGACGCCATCGACAAGGCACGAAAGCTCTTGCTGTCAGGTCAGCTTGAAAGTCCACAAAACATTCGAGCCGCTGCAGAGAATATTATTAAACTTGGCATATAGAAGCGTCAGAGCACAAATTATCGAACCGCGAGGCTGACCACGGACGGTCGATGGCCAAGGCTGGATGGAACCAAGAAGCTCGGCGAGGAAATGTGTACGCTTGGCACCCCCATGGGTACTCACACCTCGCCGGTTTTTATTTTTTGACTCAGGCCGCATTACGCAAGACCTTGATCAGAACCGCTGAATATGGAATTGCAGCTCACAATCGGGGATAAATTCAAGAAGCTTTGGAAGTATTACTTGCTGCAAAGCTTGCTGGCGGCCTGTATCCTTACTATCCTCGTCGTCATCCTGGGCCAAGAGAAGATGGTCTTGATTAGCGCAATGGGTGCAACCGCTTTTATTGTCTTTGCAATGCCCACTACTGTCTCGGCGCGAAGAAGAAACGTCGTTGGCGGCCATATAGTTGGTTTAGCGAGTGGAGCCATATTCTACTTCACTGCTTTGCCCTACTTCCTTGAGTATCCTCTCGCAGTCGGGATCGCTATCTTCCTTATGGTGGCTTTGGATGTCGAGCATCCCCCAGCCGCAGGCACAGCTTTGGCTGTCGTAATAAATGAGGTCTCCTATGACGCCTTTATTACCATAACGATAGGTGCGGTCGTACTATCTCAATGTCGCCATTATCTGAAACCCTATCTAAGGGATTTGGTGTAGGTTCGCCTGCTCGGCCTCGGCACCGCTTATCCGCAAATCACAAAACCCAGTCTCATACGTAACAATCAAGAATTTGTCCCGCAGGACGGTAGTCAATGGTTGCTTTCGGTATGTCCAACCGGTTTGTATAAGTAAACGAATCGATACTATACCTGACTCGAACATTCACATTCACAACACAGCCGGTTTCTGTCCGCCGCGGCGGACTGTTTGGCTGGCCGACATGCTGAAGGGCCTCATCGCTTTTGCTAAGAGGAACGCACCTAACAACGGTACACGGGATTCTCCTTATCATCTTGCCACACCCCTAATAGTCAGCACGCCTGTCGGAAGCGTGCGTATCTGCATTGTAGCAAATTCACGTAGGTAAATCAAGCCAAATCGTACCAACCTGAACTGCAAAGCGGCACTTTTTAAGATTGGAGCCATGTTGCCTGGGGCACAGCGATATTATTGGACAAAAAGAAGATTTATTATGGATAAATTCAAATCTGTGGCTAAAATACTCTGTGCAGGCCTCGTATTCTCCGGCAAAGGGAAAAGTCGGCATGGTTCAATCCTGGGTGGCAGCCTCAAGCGCAGCTTGGGGATGGCAAAGCTCCAAAAGCAGTGTAACCATCCCCAACCCGATAAACGACCCCGATACATTGGGGAGGCTGCCG
>DAOWID010000341.1 GCA_030641115.1 Planctomycetota bacterium
GTTCATTTTGGCTTTTCGGAAATTGGGTTTGTTTGGGTTTGTATTGGGTTTGTTTTTCCGCAGTCTCAATGCGGCAAGATCGTGATAATCCCTTTTTCCAAAGTGCGTTACGTTCATTTGGGCGTCCGGCAAATTGGGTTTGTTTTGCATAAAAGAGCTGATTTGTAGAGTGTTCTCGACAATTGTAGAGCAAGTTAGGTGGCATGCTCAGTCGTAGTCTGGCTGCATATTCTGCCCTGATTTTGCTGTCTGCTGTGTTGTATCTGCTGTTTCCTTTCGCAGTAGTATTATGATTTTATTCAATTTAGTTAGATAGATATTATACATCAGGCGAGGTTTGATGTCAAGTGAAATTTCGTATTAACCGCAGCGTGGCCGCAAAAAACCGCATATATGAAGATAGCGACAGTTTCTATGATAGCCTTGAAGCCGAGATCGGCGATTCTACGAGCGCAAAACACCTCTGAGGGCTACTCTGTGAGATTCTGTGCGGTGGTGCAGCCGGCTCAGGATTCTTGTGTACGGCCGCTGTGAGAGGGGTGCAAGGCTTCTAGAATGGGCGATCTTAAGGTGAACTGGAAATTACTGTGATAAACTCAATTTTTTATTTGCATTGGTCGATGAGAATGTTATAATACGTGCTACTGGCAATGGGACAGGCCGGGAACTGTGCAACACATCTTATTGGGCGTTCTTAACGGAGCAATACAAAAAACCGCGTTGTCGAAACGAGGTAATCAAAATGAACCGCTCGACCAACCGACATATGTGCACCGTTCTGGATGTGGCTTCATACATACTTGCAAAGAAAGGCCCGATGACCGCAATGAAGCTCGAGAAGCTGGTATATTATGCTCAGGCTTGGTCGCTGGTCTGGGACGAGAAGCCTTTATTCAAAAACCGAATCGAAGCTTGGGCTAATGGTCCTGTTGCACCCACGCTTTACAATGCGCACAGGGGGCAGTTTGAGGTGCGCCGCGTCCTTCATGGAGATGCGCGCAGACTGGATCGGACACAAAGAGAGACTGTTGATGCTGTCTTGGAATACTACGGAGACAAATCTTCCCAGTGGCTAAGTGACCTTACCCACAGCGAGGCTCCTTGGATTGAAGCAAGAAATGGACTGGCCCCTGGCGAGCGAGGACGTGTAGAGATCACGCGTGCTGCGATGGCCGAGTACTATGAGGGGCTTTGATGCTCGATGTCAGCAAAGCGCCCTAAGCACACCGTCCAAATCGCTCCAGAAAAAGTCCCGAAAGACCACTACAAATCAACCGCCCACTTACCGGTACTATGGTCGTTTATCCTATTTGATGGCACAATTGAGTGGCATGACCAAAGCCGTCGAGAAGAAAGCTTTCGCAAAGTTGCAAAATACATGAGAGATTATGAAGGATTAACCTGGGGGCAGATTGAGCAGCGAGACCATCCAATTGCAAAAAACCAACTTATACGTGATGCGCAAAGGCGGTTGCGCGAGATTCAACAAGATGACATTGATGAGTTATGGCGGTTCCGTTTTGGCGCAAGACGGCGAATATGGGGCGTTAGAGACGGAAGAATATTCAAGGTACTATGGTGGGACCCGCAGCACAGAATCTGTCCAAGCAGGCAAAAACACACGTGAATTTATACGATATCCCATCACCGCAACCAAGCCGAGCAAATATTCTACAGTGTTCTGCGTCTGCGAAGGAGCCAGCCGGAAAATGTTATGCCGATGCTGCCGAGAATGAAAGCGCCAGGGGCAGGGATTACATATAGCTCGTGAATCTCAGGTGCGCTCAAGGCTCTGTTGTAAATCCTGACATCATCGATTGTTGCGTTGAAGAAGTACCTATTTGGTGGGTTTGTTACACCTATATGGATTGGCGCATCAATACTTGAAGGTATTCCAAAACCACTACCTGATGAGTAATCCTCTTGACCATCTATGTAGATTGTTATCAGTCCAGAGTTATCAGTAACAGCAACATGGTACAGTTGAAACGAATTCAAATGCGTGAGGCTTAGACAATTATACCATGTTGAACCGTTTGAATCATGGAAATTTATCTGATTTCCAGTGGAACCACCGTAGCCTGCGCCAAAAATCTCTAAGCCCCAGGCAAGGTCATTGTGAGGAACTAACGCCTGTTTACAGATAGTCCTTGCTTGAGTGTTGCCAACATCTGCATTAAGCTTTATCCATGTGCTCACAGTAATTTGATTCGTGGTTATTTGCTGGCTTAAATTATTCGGGATCGCAATATAATCATCTACGCCGTCAAAGCTGTAAGCACTATTTGGGTTTCCAAAACGGTCTGTGGTCAGCGTTGCGCCATATATCATACCGTTATTATCATAGCCACTCCCATCGTTCGCATTGCCACTGAAAGGGTAGTAGGCGATTAGCCCGTCACTCAGGTCAGCCAAAGCCGTTCCTGTTGACAACCAAACCAGTATCATTGCCGAAATTGCGATACTTTTGCTTTTCATCTTCGCTCCTCAAAAGGCGCACTGCCAAAAAGACACGCAACGGGCACCAAGCTAATATGATGATCCCTCAAATCCTTCCTTCCGTGATTCACCTACATTCTACTACTACCGGCCAGGATTTGTCAATCGTGGTAACTACTGGATTTTCGGATTTTTTTGCTCCTCTCCAAATGTGGATTTTTGGCCAGAAAACAGCGAAACGAGGGCAAAATATTGCCTTTTGAGGCCAAAATACGTAGAATCCCGTATATGCTTAACATCGGGACGACCGGCAAGCTACCGGCCAAGCGGTAGAATCGGGATAAGGCACACCTGTCCTGAGCTGGAAGAGGGAGATTGAACGAGATCGCTTCGTTCCGCCCCGCCTACGGCGGGCTTTCAGCATGGCGGAGCTGCGACTTCGATATTTGCTCCGTCAAAAGGCGCCGGATCTTCGATATTGAGGGTGGCCCCGCAAGACAGGCTTGCGGGCTAAATATGGAGTTGATGGGCCGTCCCCCGTGCTTCCTTGCCTGCACCTGTCGGTTACGCGGGCACAGGTGCGAAAGCAAAAATGGGGGACTCCTCACAATGAGGTGAGGCGCCACCGATCGTGGGCTGCTACGTTACGATGCGCTGGCGTACTACGGAATCATGGCGGAGCATGTCCCGCAAATACTTGAAGAGTGGATGGGAGGGATGTGCTGAGGTGTGGATGAATAAGAAAGGCGGTTATAAGCACGCTTTCGTAGAAAGATGGATGACGTGGGCTCTGGTCATCTGCGTTTCATCATGCAAATTGACAGCCATCTTTTCAACGGAAGCTGAAAGAACGTTCTAAATAGTATCTCCCTGTAGCGTCTGGCGATGATCTTATGGGGAACCTCGTTGGGCAGAAGCGCGGCCTTGGTCTTGGGCCGCTTTGAATAGGTGAGCACGTCCACGAAGTCGAAAATACCGAGCTTAAATAGCTGTCTGGATTTTTTGAAATCGGCCTTCGTTTCGCCAGGGAAGCCCACTATGATTTGGGTTTTCAAGAAGATGGGAGGGTAAGCATTGCGGACTTGCCTCATCGCCTGTACGTACTCTTCTATGTGATAGCCCCTATTCATCAGCTCAAGAATACGGTTGCTTCCAGACTCAACAGGGCAGAGAAGGTATCTGATCTTACCGGTTTTAAGAATCTCGCAAAAACGCGATACCGATGGAATCAGCCAACGCGGATTTACATTTCGTAATCTCAATGCGAAATTCCCTTCGCAGGCCACGAGCTTTTCCAGCAATTCTATCAAGTCCGCTCCCGTGTCTTTGCCGTAATCGCCGATATCGGTTCCAACTAATGCAAAATCCTTGTAGCCCTCGTCAAGCCCCTGCTTGAACTCTTTGAGAACAGCGTCAATGGGTTTGCTCCTTATTCTGCCCCTCGCCAGTCTGATGGAGCAATAGGAACAATTTCCCGCGCAGCCCGTGGAAACCTTTATGAAAAATGTCTGATTGCCAGGTACAAGCATCTCCTTGTCGATTAAGCGCCTGTACTTCGCAAATAGTCTAATAATGGCGGCGTTTACTGTCAGGCTGGTTCTTGGCAGGATGCCTGTAAGAGCCTGATTGTAGTACTCACTGACCATTGCTTTGCTTATGCCTGGTCCCAAAAGGTCCGGCGAGATCTGCCAGAATTCTCCATGGGGAAAGTGAACTGCGAAATCCGACTTGTCCTCGAACTGCAGCAACCGGTTGATTCGGTCAACAACCGGCTTCAATTTGTCGCCGTTGTAGGCCAACTCCGGGCGTACCTTAGCGATGCAGCCAGTCACCAGTACTTGAGCATCCTGACGCTTTTGCGAGTGAAGCGACTCAATGATTAACCGACTGAGGAATTCCTTGTCCTGCGTCGCGCAACACCCTACAAACACAACTAGATCTGCCTTCACGCAGTCTTTGCAAAGCCGAAAATCGGGGTTCTCCTTGAAAAAGCATTCCAGCAGAGCCGAATCCATACGGCCTTCGGTACAACCATTAGTGACAACACAAACAGATTTTTGCTTCTCGTGCGATTCCAATTCTTGTTATCTGCGTTTCAACCTGCAAAATGCAAGCCGTCGGTTTAAAGGAAGCCGAAAGAAGGATCTGAACAGTAGCTTCCTGTAGCGTTTTGTGACAATTTTGTCAGGAACATCGCCGTCCAGACGGGAAGCCTTGGTCCGAGGCCGCTTTGTGAAAGCATATACGTCGACATAGTTGAAAAGACCAAGCTTAAATAAGTCTCTGGATTCTCTGAAGTCCTCGTCGGTTTCGCCGGGGAACCCCACCATGATTTGAGTTTTCAGAATAAGTGCGGGGTAAGCCCTGCGGATTTTCCTTACTGCGTCTATGTAGTCTTCAATGCGGTAGTCTCTCTTCATCCTATCAAGGACCTTATTACTCCCCGACTCAACAGGTGAGAGGATATATCCGATCTTTCCCGTCTTAAGAAGCTCGCACAAAAGCGATGCCGATGGAATAAGCCAACGTGGATTTACGTTCCGTAATCGCAAAGTGAAATGTGCTTCGTAGGCTACAAGTTTTTCCAGTAAATCCATCAAGTCCAGTCCCAGGTCTTTGCCATAATCACCCAGATCCGTTCCAACTAATGCAAAATCCTTGTAGCCTTGGTCCAGTCCTTGCTTAAACTCTCTTTCAACGGCATCAAGCGGTTTGCTCTTTATTCGACCTCTTGCTAATTTGATGGCGCAATAGGAGCAGTTTCCCATACAGCCCGAGCAAACCTTAATGCAAAACGTTCTGCGAGACACAAGCAACTCTTTATCTATTAGGCGTCTGTATTTTGCGAGCAGTTTAATGAGAATACCATGTAACTTTGGAAAGGTTCGCAACAGTGGCGCTTCAGGGTTTCGGTGACAGTATTTGCTAATGAGCTGGCTATGCGTGCGGTGGTCCAAAACACCATCTGGGTCTTGCCAGAATTCGGGATATGGGAAGTTGGCTTCAAGATTCTGCTCGTCTTCAAGACGCGATAGACGGTTGATTTGGTCGACAAGGTCCGTGAATTCGCGGCCATCATAGGCCAGGTCCGGCCGTATCTTAGCGACGCAACCAGTAACCAGTATTTCCGCATCCGGGCGTTTGCTGGACTCAAGTACCTTCACGATTTGACAGCTAAGGTCTTCCTTCTCCTGGTTTACACTACACCCCTTAAAAACAATAAGGTCGGCCTTCTTAGGGTCTTTGCAAAGTCGAAAGCCGGAGCTTTCCTGGAAAAAGCGATCTAGCTGGGCACAATCCATACGGCATTCGATACATCCGTTGGTAATAACACACACTGACCTTTGGCTTTCATTTGATTGTGAATTTGTTGTCTTGGGGTTTGATGACATGTCTTGCGCCAGAAGGATATGTGTAACCAGTAGACAGTAGTCAGGCGAGCAGCGATCAGATATTATGCTGGAATTCCCTAAGCTCTATAGACAGCTCGCGCCTTACCCATTAGTTACAAATACCTTGCTGCCAACAGAATCCCCATAACCCAGCCTGCGATGAACAACATGGGGACCCACAAACACATGAAATTCATTGGGCAATTCCAGCGACGAAACTTGAAGGTTCCGAAGCGCACTTCCTCCTCGATCGGTGTGTGGGGTGATTCTCTGATTAGCTTGATAAGCACCTTGATATAATGTCTTGCCCTGATAGCGCTGGGTATCCAGAAAACGTTGATAGCAACCATAAAGACCGCTCCGGCAATCCGGGCTTCCACAGGTAGATTTGGTGTTGCGGCAACGGCAATTGCCATGAGGCCATTTAAGATAAGGACAATGCTCGCGCGGGAGTTGAGCAACTCGTCTTCATATTGGACTCGTTTACAAAAAGTCAATACGTCTTCTCGGGTCAGTTCTCGCGATTTCATAAAATCATCTCCAAATACAATTACACGGAATCGAGGCCTTGATGGCTTTGCTAACTCGGAAAACCCATTTACTTCCTAATATCCCGCGCTAGATGTCATGCAGGCAGAGACTGTATCTGCTAATTCGCGTAGCGGTACGAAGTCATAGTTTTCGCACAAGCAGCGCAGCTTCGACATAGTGCTTCCAAAATGTACGTAACACTTGAAACGTCTGAAAAAGCTTAATGGCAGCCGAGGGTGATGAGGATCGATTTCGCGCGGGTGGACATAAAGTATCAGTGGGTAACCGGAAACATGCAGCTTCCATGTCGCCAGGCGGAGGAACCACTTCGGAAAGATCCTTAGGTAACCACCACCGAGCAATCCTAATCTGAGGCCCAATAGCACAAATCCCGTCACTGGAACTTCAATGAGTGGGCCGTTTTGTGTGTCTATAATACAAGTACCGCTTCTACAAGCCGGCTTATCGCCACGGGCTATGGCTGGACACGTACCGTCCCTACATGCCGGCTTATTGCCACGTCCCAAGGCCGGAGGTGCAACGCTTGAGTCGTATTGATAACCGGCCTCCGCTATCACCGTGAGGGCCCATCTTGCACGGCCTGTAATACCGAAACCTGCAGTTCGAAATCCTCGGACTTGTTCACCTGTGATATCTTCCAGAATCTTCTTGGCTCGAACAATGTCATCTTTGAAAGGCACAGCCCCTACCTCCCATGGCAACACGTGAGCGTAACCGTGGCTGGCGATCTCGTGGCCTTGCTCCTGGCATTTCCGAACAAGATCGCTATGCCGTTCGGCAAGCCAGCCGAGCCAAAAAAATGTCGCCCGAGTACTCGTTTCGTTCAACATCTTAAGTAGCTGTTCGAGACCCCGTTCTACACAAGACTCTAAAGAGTCCCATTGCTCTATAGCTGGTACCGTGGGACTGCCTAAAATATGAAACCAATCCTCAACATCGACAGAGAATGCGTTTAACATAGGTAGCTCTCAGGGCAAATTACGACTGATATGTGGGCCAACAAGGCGTGTCATCCATAATGGCAGTTTTTTCCACGTTTCAACCTTATTCTTGTATTTTGGATTATCCGGTTTGGCTAAAGATAATTCATGGCCTGGTCGTGTCCAATATTGATAGGACAATTGAATCGGCGTTGCACCCCATCGCTTTTTAAACATATGCGGTCCAGTATCAATCGTAGTTCGGCCAAAATCAAAGCAAGAGGCCTGAACTGAACAAAAATGCTTCATGACCGACCACCACAAGAAAGACGTAGGGGCCAGATGGTTATATTCGATCAGAACAGCTCCCCAAGGGATTTGCACGAAGCCGCTGAAACAATGGGCAAATATCGCCCCTATCGTCGTACCTCTTAGGCGTGCAAGGAAGATCTGGCTGTTGTTTGCAAATGTCTCCAAAATGCTGCTGAAGAGCTTGCGAGGATAGCAAGGTGTTCCAAGTTGATGCATGCGAGCTGTCCATACCCGATAGAAATCGTCCAGCAACTCAAGGCCACCACTGACGGCAACGATGCCCGATTTCTCGGCTTTGCGGACTCGGTTGCGAATCTGGGGTCTGAAGCTTTGCCACAGTTCCTCCGGATCAGCTGTCAAAGGCAGGTACATAGAAATCTTATCTGTACGGAGGTGCAAGTCGTAAGGAATTGGATCTGTATTCCTTAACTCCATTGACTCGCACCCATGTTCGGTAGCAAGTTCGACCGCGTATTTGCAAAGAGCCTCCAAAGCAGTCGGACTCTTCGCAAGCGGTCCACCATAGTTGCTGAAGGCTTGGGATATCATCCGATTACCGAACAATCTACTGCGTACGTGTGTCAGTGGGAGGACACCGCAGATAGCGCGACCCTCGCGCGCCACGAGATAGTATCCTTTGTGGCCGAACGTCCTCTCAACCATGTTCGTCCATGCTGGCATGTGACAAAGCTTTGCGCTGGCCATTTCTCGAACGAAATCGTCACAGAGAGGATCGGGCAGATTTGACACCGATACTTCCATAGTTGCCCGTTGATAACGATCTTTCAACACATACAACCTTCGTGCCTTGCTTCGATTCCTGACTATTCTGGAGTGCAGTCGTTACCTAAAAGCCTGAATTATCAGTTGGATAAGAGTTCTAAATGTAAAGAGGACCCCTGTTACCACCCTTGGAAATAGTCTGTGCGGTCGCCGAATTGTACGGTATGCCCATTCGAGTCCCAACCGGCGAACCCAGTTGGGTGCCCACCGTGCTTTTCCGCTAACCACATCCAGAGTTCCACCGATACCCATGCAAAAAAGGGCGTTAATTCTGCTCCTGTTTTCCGCCATCCAGAATTCCTGCTTTGGAGATCCCATGGCAACAAAAAGAAGGTCTGCTTGACTCTCGTTGATCTGTGTTATAATTGCAGAAGAATCTTCAAAATAACCATGAGCGTAGTCCACAATTCTCAAATGCGGATACATCCTCAAGAGATTTGAACAAGCCAACTCGCTGGATTCCGGTGACGCCCCAAGCAAGAACACCTTCCATCGTCTTTCCGCTGCTTCCTTTAGTAAGTCAAAGAAAAGCTGGACCCCAGTACATCTCGGTATTCTCTTGCCCAATAACAGCCTCGCGGCCAATGCGATTCCGATACCGTCACAGATATGCATGTCAGCTCCATTTAACGTAGCATAAAGGTCACGGTCGGCCCGAGCTTTCCATGCTTTGTGGGGATTGATCGCAACGCAAAATGTCTTGAGGCCGGCGTTAATCCTGCTCGAGATAGTCCGGACAGCATGACTGTAGGAATCAAAAGGGCTAACCCGTATTCCCGTAACAAAAACAGGGCTCGGCAGCTCACAATCATCGCGCATATGCTATACCCCTCAGAATGCATATAGCGGTTTGATCCTCATGACATTCTTTGTCCCACAGGTTCTTCCAAGAAGAGTGGAGGGACCGAGGAGACAAGAATTGCTGTCCGCTACGGGCTTGTACAGTCATTCTCCTTCCCCGATACAAGAACACTGTAAATCTGACATCTTCAGCGGCTTTATTTGTTGAGATTTCCCTTTTGCTGCGAATTCGCCAGCATGTATTCCGTCAGTGCATGAAAAGCCCAAGCTTGACTCCATCGCATATATGCCACCTTGTTAGTAAAGTATTTCGTCCTTTGAAAATAGAAATAGCCTTTCGGACAATACAGATTTTGCAGCATCCACTTCATCAGCCGATTAGTTAGCGAGCTATATTTTGGGGCAAGGGCAGAAAAGAAGACTATGGCTTGCGATGGGGAATGGATGTCTATCGGATAAATGCGGTCATGGTAATACTTGGGCGTACCGTCTTCCAAGAAGAATTTTTCCACGTAGAACTGAACGCCCTTTTCGAAGGTAGCTCGGTATTCTTCAGCAAAGCCCTCTTCAAGAAAGTATAGGATACTCTGGAGGTTAAACCCGGTATGAAAGGAATCTACGTACCTACAAAAATCGGCGTCAGCATAGTACCACGAGCCGTCATCTCTCTGATATTTCGCGCTATATGCAAGGCTCGAGAGTGCCGTATCTTTTAAGTTTGTATCACCTGTATATTTGTAAAGTCTGATGAGGAGAGACGCTCCCAGCAGATTAGTATTGTGGACAGTAGTATAATCAATAGGTGTATAGCTGAAGCATATAGTCCCATCCTCTTCCTTCCGGTTCAGGTCATTAAGAATGAAATCCTTTATAGAAATAGCCATCTCCAAAGCCCTTTCCTTTCCCGTATATCTGTACGTATCAATCAGGGCATGGCCTATGAATGCTGAATTCACTACTGTTGGCGTGTACTCTGGCCGGCAGATTATTCTTGTCTGCCAGTCAAAGTTATATCCCCAACAGTTACCCGAATATCCTTGACTCTTGAGCTTGTCCAAAAGTGATAATAGATATTCAAGCCTTGCCAAGTACTCAGGTTTTTCTTCAACCTTGTAGAGTTTTGAATATCCCCAAAGAAACAATCCAATCCCTTTTGGGTTATGTCCTCTTTGTGTCCCAAGAATAGGCCGAATATTAACGGGAAACCGTTTAATGCCTTGCGTAAAAGCAATTCTCATCCATTTACTTTTTTTCGATAGCACGTTCAGCAAGGGACTGTTCAATGCATCATAAGGGTCGTAACCGGCATAGTCGTTGGACTCGATGTAATGAAGCAGCGCTTGTAAATATGGTTTTATGTCCATCATGTTCACTTAAGCAAGAATTGAAACAGCCTGACGATTCTGCAAGGATTCCATAACACAAAATGTTGCTCTGGTAACGGCGAATATCTCATCAGTTCTGATCAATGAAGAACCGCCGTTCTTAACCCGATCGACAAATGTCTTGACCATACATGCCTGGCCCTTGTTCTGCCTCAGGAGTTTTTTGCGTAGCAGCCTGCCTTGGCCGAAAATTTCCAGCTCCTTAAAATCCCGGATAATCCCAGTCAGCCCTGATTGATAGACTTCTACATACTCCTTAGGAAGCCTCTTTGCTCCGTTGGCGAAATAACAGACTGTTCCAACTGATCCGTTGGCAAACTCTAAATTGATTGCCACAGTATCGTTCAGATGCTCTGGATCCGGCAGTGCCGAGGCATAGACCCGCACTGGCAAAGAATCACACATAAATGTCAGAAAATCAATAAAATGACATACCTCACCAATAATTCGGCCACCACCGATAGCTGGGTCTTGTATCCATGTGTCAGCTGGAACTGCCCCGGCATTGACCCGGTAGATCATTGATACGGGTCCTTCAGCCAGTCGCTGTTTCAGCGCCACCGCATGCGGTGCAAACCGCCGGTTGAACCCGACCATTAATTGTCTGGTTTCGGCTTCGTGCTGCCCATAGTACGTGTCTTCTATCTTTTTTAACTCCTCTATGGTCAGGCAAATAGGCTTTTCCACAAACACATGCTTACCTGCTTGTAGCGACCTTAGTACATATTCGGCATGTGAATCGTGCCGCGTAACGATGAACACTGTGTTGATATCTGCATTTTCCAGGATATCCCTTACGTCCGAGGCGCAAAACTCGAAGCCATACCGCTCGGCTACCCGCCTCGATGTGGTACCCGAATTGGTCATGACAGCTTTGCAGAATACATCGTCATCTTGGTGTGGAATATTTGGCAATAGGTGGCCCTGTGCGTAACTGCCTGCACCAATAAAAGCGATCCCTACTTTCCCGGCAGGCTTGGGCCTGTTCGCCTCAACGCGAGCCTGCTGCAATGGTTTGTCCACATCATACTTAAGTAGAACACCCAGGAACGGTTCTGAGCGGTTGACTATCATATCATAGGCTTTTGGAGCATCAGCAAGAGAAAATTCCTGGGTAGTCAAATAATCGATACTGATTCTGCCCGTATGCAGAAGTTCCTGGAACGCTTGCATGTTCCGCTTTTCTGTCCAGCGTACGTAAGCTGCCGGGTAGTCTATACCTTTCTGTTCATAATCCAGGTCGTACCTGCCTGGGCCATAGGAGCAGGACATCCTCAGTTCCAACTCCTTCCTGTAATAGTGCGGTTCGCGGTCGAATCCAGTCGGCACGTTGCCAACTACAACCACACGGCCTTTCTTGCGGGCAATCTGGCCTGCGAAATTGATCGGGTCCAGACTCGAAGTTCCTGCCGTGATTATCACTGCATCCACCCCAAGCCTCCCGGTGAAAGTCTTAATCTGCTCGGTGATACCGGCATCAGAGCGAGTCCAGGCACAGTCAACACAGTGTTTCCTCGCTGTTTCCACAGCAACGGGATCGACATCTACACCACACACTGCGACCCCGCTGGCCTGCAGCATCAGACAAGTCAACTGGCCTATAAGCCCAAGTCCTATCACAGCACAGGTCTCTCCAATTCTCAAATCAGCCTGCCTTACGCCCTGTAAGGCAATTGCACCTACTGTGTTGTAAGCTGCTCTTCTTAAATCGGCACTGTTAGGGAGCTTCACACACAGATTGCTTGGTACGGCTATTATCTCAGCGTGGCTTGCGTAACCAGCACCTCCACAAGCAACAAGATCGCCAGCGGCAAAACCTCTCACGTCAGGGGCTGCCTCTATTACTTCTCCCGCAGAGCTATACCCAAGCGGTGAATAGGAATCAAGCCTTTTCATGACTGCTCTGTAGGTTTGAATGGGGCCATGTTCTTTGAATGCATCGATAACCTGTTTGACCTGCTGTGGTCGTTCCTTTGCCTTTCCTACCAGGCTTTTTCTTGCTGCAGTCGCAGAGCTGGCTTCTGTTCCGGCGCTGATCAGTGAATAGTGATTTCTCACCAGTACCATACCTGGCCCAAGGACTGGAGCAGGTACTTCAAGGACCCGGATTTCTCCGTTTTTGAGTTTTAGGGTAAGTTGTCTCACGACTTTCTCAATACAGCAATTGAGGGCTCACACTGCGTGCGGGCTCAAACAAACTTGAGTGCATTCCATCCAATCCTTTAACACCGGTAACTGCCAGCCCTATCATTCCCCAGACAAACCATTGGTAGGATGGATATAGACCCGGATGTACTCCAAGACAATCAACAAGCCACATCTGAAATATCATCAAAGCAAGAATATTTATAGGAGTGCACCGCAACCACAATCGACTCAGCAACATCCACCCAATAATCATCAGCAAAAGAATATTTGTCATCAAACCAATAACACCACTGGCAATCAAGATACGGAAAAATTCATTGTGGACAGGGAGACTCTCTCCAGTGCCAATAATCTTTAGTTCCGGATCCAGTTTTTTCCACCTTTGCCAGTAGTCCTCCCAGATAAAACCCCTGCCCGCTAAGACATATCGCTCATCCTCAAGCTCACCTTGCATGAATTTGATTTCCTTACTGAGCGTTGTCTCTATCCTATCAAAAACGATATTATTACTCGCCAGATTCACTCCCAGAAGTGCCACAGCAATTAGCAATAGGTAAGCGATTTTCCTCGTCGCTACAGTCCATGTAAGACACCATAGACAGGCAATCACAACGGCGCCTTTGGAGTTAATATTGAAAATCACAAATAACCAACATAACGCGTAAGCAATCAAACCCGCAACCTGCCACCTTTTAGGAGGCTTGAAATAAGATAAATACAAGAGAATCGCTGCTATCGTCTGGAAACCATAAAAACGAAAATTAAATCCATCGTGGTACAACCCTACATAACGAATAAGACCAACTGTCTGCCTTCCTCGCCAAGCGGCTTGTGTGAGCCCCTCGTACATCCCCATTAGAGCAGGAAATATGCCGGCAACCAGTAGAGCAATTAGCAAATACCTGAACTTTGCACGATCATCAAAATAAAAAGCCAAAAGGAAAAACCCCAGGAAGCCATTCAGAGCTCGCATCACCAGCTCTGCCGGAGGAATTGCGAACTCGGCCGGACGATGCAATAGCAGCATAACAAGACCGAGAGTGTTACAAATCAGATAACCGATTGCCAGATATTTCCATCTCTGGTTGTCCAAGACACGGCTCTTTTTGGCGAGAATCTGCGGCAAGAGAAGTAATGGTGCCGCCACGGCGGTTACTTGTAAAAGGTTGTAACCACCAAATGAATAATTCCAGGATGCATCGATGATAGGCTTCAGGGCAAGTAACAATAGAACCCCTCGGAAAGGGGAAGTTACCAGACACGTCAGGCAAACGACCGTACAGATCAAACAAGAAATGAATAGCATACAGAATCTTCCTATTAACGGTTACTGGAGGAATCGTTTCAAATGCCTCTTTGAACTTAAACAGGGATAGGGCTTGGGCAATTCTTTAATTACCTTAGCAGGGTTGCCTGCAGCGACAACACCTGGTGGCACGTCTTTGGTGACAATAGCCCCGGCGCCTATCACGCTATTACTGCCTATTGTGACATTTCGCATAATCACAGCATTGACCCCTACAAAGACATTATCGCCAATGATGACTCTCCCCTCACCGCTGTCTTTAGGATCGATCATTCGTGACGCACCATCATGTGATAAAATACGACTACCATAAGTAATAAGACAATCGTCACCGATGACTATTTCACCACGATGAACATCAAGTCTAGCTCCAAGACTAATCATTGTCCGTTTGCCGATCTTAACACCAGCGGCGCGCAGGCAAGCCGAACGCAACCAACGCAGCAGATTGCCCAAGTGATGAATAACAATCCTAACAATATTCGTACTAGTTCTCATTAGTACAAGTCTCCAATATTGTGGAGAATTGTCTTGCGATGCCGACGATGTCAAAATCCGCCCGGACACGCTGATAATTTGTATGAGCAATCCGGTCCCTCAACTGGCGATTCCCAAGAAGATGACAAATACAATTTGCCAGTCCGGCAACGTCACCTGGCTGTACAAATAGCCCGTGTACTTTGTCTTGAATCACTTCACGGTGCGCGCCCACCGCAGTACAAATGACGGGCTTACCGATACACATTGCCTCCAGCAGAGCCCGAGAAAAGCCCTCGGAATATGAAGGCAGAACAAAAATGTCTGAACTTCTAAGCAGCTCGACCTTTTCATTAGCACCGACTACACCCAAGGCATGGTAGTGATTCTTGTAGAGACCGCACATGATTTCGTCGTGAACGACGAAGGGATCTTCATAGGTAAGGTGCTGACCGGTTATCTGGTTAAAGAAAACGCCCCGTTCGCCTTTGCGAAGGCTTCCTGCAAAATAGAAATTGGCCTCAGGATGCTTGTTAACAACCGGTGCGATAGCACGCACAAGATCACAATACCCTTTTGCTTTTGTCATATTCCCGACAAATAAAATCTTTCCTTTTTGGTAATTCGACAGGTCTGGATTGTCATACTCGTTCGAATCAATAGCTTGATACAAGGTCTTTATACGTTCTTTGGGAACCAAGCCCTCAAACTGATCTCTCAAACAATCCGCTTGGACAATAGCAGCGGAAACCATAGCACAGCCAGAGCGCACCAGACGCTTGGCAAACGCAGAAAACTGACTGAAATTCGGCCTAAAATGACTACCACGCAGATGGATCACTGTTTTGACTCTGAAGAGTCGGCACATTAGGATGCACCAGAGATCGCGGCCAAGCCACCCTAACTCAGTGGGTGTGACAGGATAATAAGCAAGGACAGGCCGGTGGCGGATTAACATATACACTAAAGCAGCGATGAAGCGAAAAAACGCCAGTACGACCACCAAGCCCAGCTTGCCCTTAGTAACGTTGGTCTTGCGGACATTTGTGTTAAGAAAACTGATCCTATAGTCTTGGCGTAGCGAAGAATCCAAGAATAACTTCATCCCCATTTCCGGCCCGGAGTAAGGTGGAGGAGACGGGCCGATGAACAAAACTCTCTTTTTGTCAGAATATTTCAAATGATTGATCCGCTTCGTATTAAGATATCCGGCGAAGTAACGACTGGCTATTTGGTCGTATGCACATGGTGACATGCACGAACGAATGCTTCTGCGGAATCAGAATAGTTTGCTTTTTTTACAAGTTCCTTAGAAAGTCGAGCTGCGCAGTTTCTTTTTTCCGAATCCCAGTTCAGTACTGTCATGATATGCTGGACAATAGCACCCTTATTAGTCGGGTCCACAATATAACCATTCTCGCCAGGTACGATAAAATCAGGCGCATTCCCAGCGCGATCTGTACATATTATTGGTATTCCACAATGAAGCGCTTCAAGTACTACAAGAGGGTTACAATCCGAAAGACTCAAAAGCACAAAAACATCGCAAGTTTTATAGTACCGAACGACTCTATCGTAAGGAACTTGGCCCTCAATGTAGATTTTCGAAAGCTCTCTTTCATGTCTGTATTCTTGAACATGCCTCTTGAGGGGGCCTTCTCCAACAAGAAATAGTCCTGGTTCATTCTGACATTCATTGACTACTTCCTGATATACTTCCAACAGCATTGGAATCCCTTTGTTTTCATTAAGACGACCAACAAAGAGGATATTCTGAGCAGGCATATTCGACATATCCAGGTCACCCTCACGATGATCTTCTGAATTTGAAGAAAAAGCCAAACCATCTACGCAATTAAATGCACGAAAGAATGGACGACTAAGTCCTTCTGGGATTAGAGACTCAAGGTATCGTCGGGAAAGGGTACCTGCATCGATAAAAGCATCGGCGTTACGTGCCAACAACTTACGAAGCATAACCTTGGCTTTACAAATTCTTCGTTCTGTAATATCGGTAGACTCGGACCAAACGATATATTTTCCGTCGAGAAGACGTTTATAAAGGTAAGTGATAAGTGTAGCGGAATTAAAGCCGCCGCATATTACAATATCAGGCCTATCACTTACGAGTTTCCCAATTAATCCAAAAGAAAGGGAAAAAGATTTCTCGTAGGACAGGGCGACGTTGATACCTTTCATAGTCTGAACTTTGAAAGGCATCTTCTTTGTATCGAAGTCCCAGTTCGGCCTATGCTTGCATTTCTTAGCGGTAAGCACTACCGAAAAATCAAAATTAGCATTTTTGGAAATGGTCGAGAACAGTTTTATCCTGTACGGTGCAATATTATTCTGTATCAAATATACTTTCGGCTTATTCATTCAATAGGTTCTTCTTTCCTTGCAGGCTGTTAGCTTCTTCAGGGCGTTGAGTATTACCTTAGCCTTGTTTCTACAATCGTACTGATGACCTAGCGCTGCTGCTCTGGATGATATCTCTACCGCGAGTTCTCTGTCTTCATAGGCGGTGCGCAGCTTGTCAGCCAAATCCACACTATTGCCCGGCTGGAATAACAAGCCGTTGTGGCGATGCTTCACCATCGAGGCTATCCCAAGCAGATCGGCTGCGACGACAACAGTGCCCAAAGAGAGATACTCCAGCACCTTGATGGGAAAGATCTGAGACAAATCAGGTGTCTTCCGATATGGAACCACACATGCTGTGGACGAAGCAATCAACCGCAACAGCTCGTCGTGTTCAACGAACTCCCGAAAGAATACATTGCTGCGTCCCCTTAACAGTTCGACCTGAGGCCACACTGCTCTGGGGATCTTGCCGACTATGGTCATCTCGATGCTATCACAGGACTTATCCAGAAGGTCGAACGCTTCGGCAAGGATGTCAAGCCCACTATCTTGTCCAAAACGGCTCCGCATGCAGAGAATGCGAAACAGCCCAGAACGTGAATTACCGTCGCGCTGTAAACCAAAGTCTTGACGATCCAGCGAAATTGCGTTTTTCAACAAGAGTATCTTGTCTCGCGGAACAGCAAACTCGGCGAACTCCAGATCAGGCAGGATAGACACGATAAAGAGGTCAGTAAACTTGAAAAGGTAGCGGGCAATCGTACGGTCAATCCTGCTTATGCACTTCGGCAGCGCGTGCTTTGACTGACACCGAAATGGGATGTCCCACACGTCGACGACCCACTTGGCGCCAAACACGAGCTTGCCGAACAGGCCACAGATGCAGAGCTTAGACGGCTCCGTAAGAACGACATCGAAGCACCTCGATCTACTACTAACAGCCAACCACAAAAGGCATGAGATGAGCATACCCAGTTTGCCCTTGAAAGGAGCATTCACGACTTCGGTGCCTTCCTTTGCCGAGACTGAGAAGCTGGCACCCCTCTTTCCATAAACTGTCAGTTCAGCCTGTCTGCTCAGGAAATGCACGCGTTGATAGTGATTAAAATTCACCATGTATTCTTTGTGATGGGCTCCAGTAATAAACAGCACTTTCAGCATATCCGTAGCACCCTTCCAGCCTGTGCACCCCGACGTGGCCTCATGATACAAGGCTATGCTCCAGCGAGTCGTTCACAACTGGCTTCCGCGCCCTAACAAAAGTCTCGCCCTTTCTTTTGTATCGGGCAAGAAGATTAGACACGATTCTGAATGCTCTATCGCCAAATACGTGATGTACCCAATACAGTTTCTTGCTCGTGGCAATCTGACAGAACCGGGTTTCCTCGACTTGAAAACCAACTTCCGCCAACAGGTTCCCAATGTTTCTTGGTGACCATGTGTATAGGTGATTGTCGATATCGTTGGGTTCCCACCTTCGATGGACAGAGTTGCGCCAGTCATCGAACGGGATCACCATGATGAATAGGCAATCAGGCTTGAGGACCCGTTTCACTTGGCTCAATACATCAAACGGGGCGAGAGTGTGCTCAAGACAATGATTTGAAATTACGATGTCCGCTGAATCACTGGGCACGGTCGAAATGTCCTCGTACAGCTCGACATGAATACTGCTTTCTGCAGAGGCACGCGCGCATTCTCGGCGGGCCGCTTCACTCACCTCAACTCCGATGTGTCTTTTGCCCGGTAAATGCCTGAGGAGAAGCCCATCGTTGCAGCCCAGGTCCAAAACGGTATCATTTTCAGAAATATAGGACTTGAAATACATCTCTGCCTGGTATACTCGGCCAAAAGACCCGGCAGTCCTATGAGCTTGGTACTCTTCAGCTCGCTTCCCTACAAAACGCTTGCTAACAAGTGCAGTGCCTTTTTTCACAGTTTCTTTCTTGCCCAAACTTTGACAGAGATATGATCTCGATTCCGAGTCGTTGCGCAAATTCAGCCCTCCCAAACATCGAGACGGACCTGATCCACCCACAGAGCATGAGCCATGCTACCCACTGTGCTGCAATATCTCGGCCGCATCATCAAAAACCCTGGCTGCCTGTTTCCTTATCTCTGGAAGGCGTTTCCTGATCGCAGCCTTCGACTGCGCTCGGCTTTCCCAAGCCATATTCAGCAGTTCGATCACACTCTTCTCCGCGAACTGCGTGTGAATAAGTGCGTTACCGTCTAGACCTACCGACCCCATGAGTTCCGGATACTTGTGTGCCCATCCGAGAGCTACGGCTGGGACACCCTGCGAAAGAGCAAATACCAAGCTGTGAAACCTTGATCCGATCATGAGATCCACCTGACCCTCTATTGATTTGGTGAGCGCTGCCGAAACGTACTTACGTATCGTAAAGCATCGATCCGAGTCCGACACGCCCAATTTAATCAGGCCACATAGAAACCTATCATCCTTGTGCTCTACCTTGTGAACAGAGAACATATGTGGCAGCAGGATCACTGAGGCGCCCCAGGTGTGAATACAGTGTTCGGCGACCTTCGTCATCAGTTGAATGTACTCACTCCCTGCACCTACACCGCGGCAACGTTCGTAAACCCTCATATTTGGCGCGATGCCAACAAGTGGAGAGCTCTTGATGTCTAACCCGAGCGCCTCCAAGAGCCCGCGCCCCGCCCGAGGACTTTCGCCGGTAAACAGGAATGCAACGTCCGGGGCCATCCTAATTCGGTCACCATCGGGCCCAAGTAGCTCTCTCAAGAATGACAAAGACACCTCGTCTCGTGCGTACAAAACTGACGCGTATTTGCATAATTGCCTAACTGCACGCGCAACACCCGTTATCTGGAACGGTCCCCAAGCCTGGGGCAGACAGATATATGGCTTGTCATGGGCGCCACAGTACTCGGCCCATGCTAAAGGTCGGCGGGCTCGTTTGGCACCCCACTCGTCAGAGTAGTTGAATCCACTAATATCCACAACGCAGTCAACATGTCCAAGATCCGCAATTTCTTCTGCAGCGATCACGCTCAACCGACTCGCGCGCCGCACATCTCTGTTGGCCACATATGCGCCAGCGAGGCGAACCATCCTGGCAAATGGGCCGCCGGTACTTGTGGAACTGAACAAACCACACGAGTGGGCCTCTTCCACTTGTTTTTGGGACGTCCTTAGAAAGAAGTTTGTGCCCGGCAGTCGTTTTGCAAGCTCCTTCTGCACCGTGAGCATCATCGCCTCGTCTCCCTTGTTGCTGAACCCTCCACCTCTAAATAGGATGTTCATTGCCATCTCCGACTACAACTAACAGGGAAATCCGGGCTAACCCTTGTGAAGACTTGGGTTGCTCTATCCAGTCTATGGGGCCTGGCTACTTTGAGTTCCGGACCTCAACCGACCCCGGCTTAGAACCCCCACGAGGCGTTCTCTCTCAATGGGCTCCAAACTTACAATCCAGCTAAAAGCAAACGTTGCCGCCGCTGCTGCGACGACGACTGCAAAAATTTCAAGCCACGAATCGGGCGGTGAGACCCACTTCCATGTGGTAATTATCATTATGCTCGGCAAACAGCCTAAGGCTGCGGGCCACCAGACATGGGTAATGCTCTCCCACGTGGATATCTTCATTTTTAGGTTGTAATATGCCGACAAGGTGACGCCCGATATGAGCACCATAGGCAGCAAGTTGCTCCAGGCAATGCCGATCAGCCCCCAACCCAGCACTTTTACTGTTAGAATAGAGCCCAGCAGACAAAGCAGCGCCATTAGCGCTGTCAGGATTCCGAATACCCTGTGTTGGCCACGGCCCACGAGAACCAGGAAGTTGCTGTGTTGAGCCAGCCGCACACAATGCCCCACTGTCAGAATCGTGAGAATCGGTGCCAGCGAATCAATAGTGGTCGGATCGTCGAACTTCCCTCCCGCCCACACTGTCAGGAACTCTTTGCCCATCACGGCCAAAAAGCACCCAGCCGGAATAATGAACAGTAAGCTGTATTTCTGCGTCAAGAAGCCGATTTCTTTCACCCTCGCCTGGTCATCCCGGGCGTCGAGGTCACTGACCGCCGGCTTTATGGCGCCTGTAAATGCCTGCAAAAACTGTGACATAAGAATCACGGCTGCGGCAGCCACGAAAAACTGGCTCACCTCCGCCATACCAATCAATATCCCAATGACCAATGCGCTGGCCTTTAGGACGATAAGCCCCCCTATCGTATACAAGAACGTGTTTACTCCGTAGAAGAGCATATCTTTTAGCAGCGCAAAATCCACGCTTCGCCAGTTCAGAGACACATTTGGCAGTAGCCGTCTGATTGAATAACATAGGAGCGCCCGGCTCATAATCTCACTGATGCCGAATACACAACCCATCATCAGCAGGCCGTAGCCACGGTACAGCAAGACCACCACAAGTACCGTCCGGACCGTCAAGGTCACAATTGTTACAACACCAATAGCGTCGTAGCGTTGAAGTCCGCTCAGCGTCGCAGCACCAAGCTGCAAAAGGGAGGATACTGCGGCACCCAAGCCCACGATAAGAACCAACAGCCCGGTCACCCGAACCAGGTGAGGGTCAATGGGAAGCCATGAGCCCGCATTGTAGTAAATCAAGAAGCTCACCGCTACCAGCACAAAGGAAAGAGATGAAAAGTAAAACAACGCCGTATTGACGACGCGTTGAATCCCCTCGTCGTCGTCTTTGGCAAAACACACAGGGATGTGTCTACTGATGGCGCTGTTAAGACCTAAATTCAGGATACCCCGGTATCGGAATATAGAGCCAATAAACACCCATAGACCATATCGGACCTCCCCAAGCTGTCCCAGGAAGAATGGAATCAGGAAAAAAACGACAAGCGCATTGCTCATGAACGTCACGAGGTT
This sequence comes from Planctomycetota bacterium, assembly GCA_030641115.1. Taxonomy (GTDB): domain Bacteria; phylum Planctomycetota; class Phycisphaerae; order Sedimentisphaerales; family Anaerobacaceae; genus DAOWID01. Next base: position 21,771 of record DAOWID010000341.1, read on the forward strand.
GAAGAGCGTATTGTGAATCAGCCGCTTCGATGTTGTGACTTGCTTACTCATTTCTCTTTCGCCGTCGTCGATCGGCGGATCGACACAAGATCTCCAGCCCAGCATACGAAGTGCAAGGCGACCAACAACAGTTTCTTAAGGCTTTGCACGAGTAGATCTACTTCTTGGTTCATTTACGGCTTTTCTGCATAGTGCAGCACAGATGGGCTGGTTGGCTTTGTTGGCGTTTCCTTCCCAGGTTAATGTGCATTTGGTGATACTGCCACTTTCTAAAAGCAGTCTTGATTTTGTAAGAGGGGATTCTTCAGAAGAGCAATGGTTCTTCCGAGCCGAACTGAACTGACAACGCGGAATTCGGTGACAAACTGCCAGTGTCTCGTACCTTGCGCACACTCCGTGCCCGTCGGAGCGCGAGCAAGCGAGTTTTAGCTTTCCAGGCTTTAGCACTCCGTGCTGGGCTCTTGGTTGCCAACGAAGCCTGTGCCTTTATTTGCAGCCAAAGTGCGGCTAAAGCTCGTTACTTGTCTTGCCCGGCTCGTCCGTCTAAACTGAAAGCTCTGCAATAAATTCTTCTGCGGCTTACTTCGGCAGACAGATGATGCCTGCACACCTTGCGATGACTATCTTGCACATCGATCAAGTTGCTTCTTGACAGCACGGCTAATGTTTCGTCCTTAGTCTTCTGAAGCTCCATCCGTATCGACTTCTTCCATGACCGCCGCGGAATTCTTGTTGCTGACCTTTTCCACTTTTCGGTGGTCTTGGCCGTGACTTCCGCGGCTCCGGTAGTATCGATAGTCTCCGTTGTGACCGTAGCGGCCATTTCTCTTGGAGACACCACTGACAACCACACCGAGCAGATGCGCGCCAACACTGAAGAGACAATCACGAGCTTGGTGACTGGCTGTTCTTGTGGATTTTTTCGCTCTTAATATCAACACGGTCACATCACTTAATGCCCCCAGGATCCGAGCGTCCGTCATAGGTATAACCGATGGTGAATCTATGATGATCCGCTCGTACCTCGATGCCAGATTTTTCAACGTTCGGCTGAAGGCACTGCTGCTGAGCATTTCGGACGGATTAGACACCTCTGAGCCAGCGGGCAAAAGGTCAAGGCCTCCAACTATAGTCGGTCGTATTGCTTCGTCCCAGCGGACGTTGCCTGCGATCAAATCCGCGAGTCCGTTTGAAGGACCCACTTCGAAGACTGTGTCTTGCATTGGCTTGCGGAAGTTCGCGTCAATAATTAAGACTCTCTGGCCAGCTTGCGACATCGCTATGGCCAAATTGCTTGCAAATATCGTCTTACCATCGCCAGCGTTGGGGGAGGTAATGAGCAAGGTCTTGGCCCCATCACCCGATAAACCGAAGAACACGGCTGTACGGATGTCACGATAGGCCTCAGCGGCCCGGGAAGCTGACCTTAGGCGGACTGCTTGGCCCCGTCGAGACGCCTTTCGTTTACCCAACATTTTGGGGACCGTACCCAGAACCGGAACTCCAAGAACAGCATTTATTTCTTCCACTGAGCGGAATCGGTCATCCCGCCAATCGCGAAGAAATGCCAGACCTGCTCCGACCAAGAGACCCAGAACCGCTGCCAACGCAATATAGCGCGCCTTTTGGGGGCTCGATGGCTTGTCTGCGAGACGAGCAACTTCAAGTACGCGAATGTTAAGGGCGCCGACGTCCTCGGTGA
>DAOWID010000371.1 GCA_030641115.1 Planctomycetota bacterium
AATGCCTTTCTGCTTATTGCACATTGACGTGACCTGTTTTTTTACAACGCCATTGTAAGCGATCCAAAGAGGCATTTCGAGCCTTTTTATTAACCATATCGTGACATGCATACCCAGATCACGCTTGTATAAGGACTAGTTGAGTAATTCATATACAAATCATTAATTTTATGTCCTCTACCATCAAAATGGCCCTGAAATGGAGCGATAGAAACAAACCCTTCCCCCCCATTCCACCCACTCGTAGCAGACGCATCAATATTATTTCCCAATATAAAATAGACGTCTGGTTTGTTTAGATAATTGGGGTCATTCATCTCCTGAAGCTCATTAACATCTGTAATTACATAAGGGGATGCCTCTGTTCCTGAACCCGCGCCGCTAAACGCTTCAGCAACTGGCGCAGGCAGCACAAGTGACAAAATGAGAAAAAGACCCCGAATACTCAACTTGACCTGGTCGCTCGCATCCATGGCGAATCCTCCTAATGCGCTTCTCTATATCAAGACAAAGTACCATAGCGCCATGCCAGAAGTCAAGGAAATTTCCCGCCTTTTCGACTTTTTTGTGACACTCCAAAGTCCTGCGCATAGAGTCGCTACTCCGTAACCGGAAGGGTGAATACCGCTCCCTTACGGTCGCGGCTCTGTTTTGAGGAAGCGCAGGTACTTTTTGTGATGCGTGTTACGGGGATTTTTCTTGGGTGAGGGCCTTTAAGCGGTCTTTTGCGAAGAGGTATTTATCTTCGCCGAGCCGGCTGACGATATCCTCTCTTTCCGGATATATCGTCTGGAACTGGGTGCGATAGCTATCTTCGATATCGACTGCCTTTTGATACTCTTCGACTGCAATCTCGGCTTTGTCCAGCATCTCTGCGATTTTTGCCAATTTAACCCGCAGTCGCGCGCAGCCGCCGTAGCGCTCGATGGCCTGCGAAGCGGTGTCAAAGGCCTTGCTCAGCCAGGGCGTTTTGTCCTGTGGCGGCGCGGTTTCGGCAAGCAGCATATAGACCTCAGTCAGTCGCTCGAAGTTTTTGAAGGCGGCGCTGTTGCGGTCGATTGCGGCCCGGAGGCACTTCTCCGACTTGCCGAGCAGGTCTCGATTTTGGTTGTGCGTCAGCTCAAAATGGCGCAGATACAGTCGGCCGTTCAGAGACAATGCGGCCGGGCTCAATGGGTCGTCGTCCGCGGCGGAATCCAGAAGTTCGTGCGCGTATTCGAGTTGGCCATGATCAACGGCCTGGTTGGCCTGCCGGATTTTGGCGGTGCTCGCGGCTACCGGGACAAGAGCATAATTGAGATAACCAAAGAACACTATCAGTGCCGCTGCGGCCAATAGCAGACGGATAATCGGCGCCGGTTTTAACACCGAGGCCGGTCGTGAGCCGTGGTTGTAGTGCGTCGCAATAAGGCAGGCTATTATCGCCCAGAACGTTGTGAATACGCCCGGCTCGAAAATGGCAAAGTCTATCAGGTTGTGAATCAACAGGCCTATGACGGCACTGAAAAGAGCGGCGCCGATAACGCCGGTGCGGGGCTTTCCGGGCCCCTTTTGACCTACTGCCACAAGCAGCAAGCCTACGAGAAATACAAATACAGGCATCAGGTACAATATGATTATGCCGGCTTGTCTTTCCTCGGGCGAAGCGGTGGACGGCAGTGGAGAAACGATTGGCCTGACGATTAACATCACAGCCGATACGATAATCGCGAAGATGATCGCCAGTTTATTGAAAGCGGGCCCGGAGCTGCGAACCTTCGATGCGGAGCTTACGGACGCGGGAGATAACACTGCCCAGATTGGTACGAAAATCATGGCTAAGAATCCGATAAGGCCGAGGGGGCCGTATTGGGTCAGAATGCTCAGCGGGAAATTGTGCGGGTCCGCGACGGATTCCAATGCGGCGTCGGGCTTGTAATGCGTATAGAAACTTGCGAAATTGCCCGGGCCGACGCCTGTAAAGCGGTGGCCGGCATACATCTTTGCCGCGGCGTGCCAATACTGCCATCTGACGAGCATTGAACTACCGCCCGGCAACCGCCCGTTATTCAACCCATACGAGGCAACCAGCAAGGCGGCCAAAATGCCCAACAGCAGACCACCAATGAACAGGGCTTTTCTATGAGCATTCAGCCAGTTGCCGAAGCGAAGGTACGCGATGAACACTATGGCGGCACAGAATAAGCCGATAAATGCGCCTTTGCTTCGTGTAAGGGCCAGGCCGAACAGGATAACGGACGCAGCCATCCCGCAGGCCAGGATATACAAGCCGCTGGAGCCGGCTTTGCGGTTCCTGAGTTTATCGATGAACAGGGCCACCGCTGCGAAAGAGGCCATCAATAGAAATGAGCCGGCGGAATTGCGCGTGGTGAAAAACCCGCGGACGCCTCTCGAATAGATTCTATGCTCGAACATAAAGTGCTGGAAGGTGTCGGATTCGATGCCGAGCGGCTCGAGGAGGCTTTGCGGGTCCTGCTCGTATTGCTCGATGCCCATCTGGTTGCTGTGGAAGAACTGGTCGGCGGCTTGATGGACCGTGACAATTCCAAAGGCGGCGATGACGACCAGGACGAGCTTAACCTTTGCCGCCGACTCGAGTATCTGGACGAGCAAGAGAGCCATCAGCAGCGGCGCAAAAAGCACCGCGAAATCGGTAATTGCAAGGCGCTTATCGGTGGCGGCAAACCCGGCGATAACGGCGGCTGCGCAGAAAACGCACAGGCCGATTTCGATGCCGGTGCGGCGGTATAAGAATCTGCCGCTGCAGAAGCTCCATACGAGCCAAAGGATAAATGAGAATATCAGCACAGCCGATACCGACAGGCCATAGACGGCATCGCTGAGATTGCCCGGCCCAGTAGGAGACTGGGCAGTAGGGCTTTCAGTCAAAGTGACGCGAAGCGCAATCACGCAAAGACACAGGGCGAGCAGGAAGTATTCAAGGATGACAAGAGCTTTGCTCTTGGGCTCTTCGGATTTACTCGGCCTTTTTGTCATTATTTGCTCAAAAAATTCGCCACTAAGGCACAAAGACAGTGAGAAGTGTAAAGTGCCTAAAATTTGAAGTGCCTAAAGTGACAGCAAAGCTGTCATTCTGAGCGAGCATCCAGCGAGCGAAGAATCTCACAATTGAAGGCCAGATGCTTCGCTCAGCATGACATGGATAGTTTTTTCACTTTAGTAACTTTAGCTCACTTTAGTCACTTTAGCTCACTTTTTCCCCTTCGTGTCTTCGTGGCTCAAGTTCGCTGCGATGCGGTCTCGAGAATGGCGATAATGGCCAATATCATAAACGTTTGAGTAAAGATTAAAATTGCCCCGGCGAGATTGACCTGATAGAGGAAGATTGCTCCGAGGCCGGTGCACAGTGTAGCCAGGTATAAGGTCAGAACTGTTTGGGTGTCGCTTAGTCCATGTCTTTTTAGCCGGTGGGAGAAATGCTGTGTGTCGCCGATGAAGGGGCTCCTGCCCTGGCTTATCCGCAGGGCCGTTACGCTTAGAAAATCGTAGAGCGGGACGGCCATAACCACCAGCGGCATCAGTACCGGATACCATTGGCCGCTCTGCGCTTCTTGATAGTAGGTTGTGCGCAGCGTCAGCATTGCGACGAAGAAGCCGACGACGAGCGAGCCGGCGTCACCCATGAATATCTTCGCCGGGGGGAAGTTGAACACGAGAAAGCCCAGAAGAGTTCCGACAAAGACTAATGCCAGACCGCCGACAAAGACTTGGCCGCTTATTGCCGCGGCGGTGAAAAGAATAGAGCTTGCTATCACGGCGATACCGGCGGACAGGCCGTCCATATTGTCGAGGAAGTTGAAGGCGTTGATGATCAGGACGATCCAGAAGGCTGAAAGGGCAGAGGTGATTATCCTGCTCTCAATAAAGAACTCCACCCTGATATCTGCAAAGGCAGCGGCCATCATCGCCACTGCGAACTGGACGGCGAGTTTAACAAGCGGACCGAGATGCTTGATGTCGTCCCAGAGGCCGAGCGCGAATAGCCCAAGGACCCCAAGCAGCAGGAAAACGAGCTGGTTGAGCTTGCCGAGGAAATCAGCGGGGTCGATATTGGCCCGTTCGGCGAGCCAGGCAAATCGGCCGGGGACAAGCAACAGCTTTATTGCGACCGCGGCGGCGAGGATGAAGAGCATCAGGGTCGTAAAGATTGCAATGCCGCCACCGAGCGGAATAACGGCCTGGTGATACCTGTCTGAGGCCGGATGAGCCACCAGGCCTGCGCGGGCGGCCAGCTTCCTTACCAGCCCCGTCAAGGCGAGCGAGAGCGTGAACGAACCTGCAAGCAGGATTGCCGCTGATATGGTTAGCGCTGCGATTTTAGCTGCTCCAGTAATCGGGTCCTGACTTTGTCGAAGAATCTATAGTAGCATTGCTGCCTGTAGTCGGGGTAGGTATGGTCACACGGCTGCCACCGGCCCTTGTCAAAAATCAACGTCACTTCGGCGTACATCTTTTTGCCGATATATATACGATGGGAATAGTCTTTTGTTGTGGCTAAAATCAGTTTTGCCGGGGCGATCAGGCCCGGGTCGAGGTTCACGGGTCTCGGCAGAGGCACTCCCAGGGATTTTACGAGTTTTTGCTCCAGCTTATTAGTCTGGTGCTTGATCTTCGCCAGTTTGCCAAGGCCGACGAGCCGCTCGAAGCTGACGAACTGCCTCTGGATGCGCGGGCCTGTCTGGTCCTTGTAGTAGTCGGTCTTCTCGAACGGCCAGACGTCGCTGGTGTAGTCGGTCTTGCCGAACTTGTCGATTACGGCCTCGATACCCGCGTGCAGACAATTACGGTCGGCGGCAAGGATACCGATTATCAGTTTTGCCGGCTTAGGGTCCTTCAAGTCCCACATTTGCTGCTTATCCTATCTGTCATTCCCGCGAAAGCGGGAATCCAGAATTAGACTTTTTTAACTGGAATTATTTGGGTAAAGAGCTAATGCTGCTTCAACGTGCTCTTCCAAAACCTTGTTCATTTTCCGTATTTTGTCCTCAACATCCACTGGTTTTACTTTCTTGGGAAAGCCTTTGCCTCGAAGCAGCTGATCTGTCTCGGCCATATAATTATAGACTTTGCTTATTAAACCGCAAAGAAGTGAAGCTGCTTCTTTTATATGTGGCTCAGGGTCTAAGTTGTTTTGTTGGGATTCTTTGCCTATCTCATCTAAAGCTTTTTGGATGCCATTTTCGATAAAAGGTTCTATAAAACCCTCCCAAAAAACTATTCGATGAGTTCCTGTAAATTCTAGGCCAGAATAAGCAATAGGTTTTCCATCGTAATTTGTTACTTTGAATTTTCCAGTTCTGAAAAAACGCCAGGGAGTTAGTTTTTCTTTGATGAGAAAATTTTCTAGTTCATCTACTCTTTTCTTTGTCCTTACATAGAGAACTTTGGCGGGAATTACTCTATGCAAATTTTCGTCTTTTTCATAATTCACTGTCACAGGACTGTTGGGCCCAGTTGTAATTACAGCAGGGGATAAATCACCGGATGTTTTAGACTCTATGCTTGTATTCTTACTGACCGTAGAATTAGAGCACTGTTTAATACCAATAAGGATGCTTATTATCGCTATAATAGTGCCAATTATCCATTTGCGGTCTTTCCACCACTTCGTTTGAACTCGTTTCTCTGTGGACAGTGCACAGCGGTTTTCGATATCCTTTTTGACTTGCTCCAATTCTGCGAGGATTCTTTTTCCATATTGGTCAATCATATCTGGCTGGAGCAAGTTTGCCTCTCTAAGCCAGTTATTAGCCCTCGCAGGTAATCTTTTGTACTCAGTTTCTACTATGTTAATCAGGGTTTGCCTGCAAACTTTTAGAGGGAGATTTGAAAAGTCTTTCTCCAGTTTTTGGAATAGGAAATCTATAAGTTTGTTAACATAATCATACTCAACAGCAAGTTCTTTGGTCACAACAATCGTTAAATTTGACAGCCCCCTTGAGATATGATCTTGAGATACTTTACCGATTTGATTTTCCGCCTCTTTGCGGTGACGAGAATGGTACTCCTGCATAAGATGATTAATGATTTTTTCACATTTTTTTCTTCTTAGGCAAATCATCAATCGAACCTGACCATATCACAAAAGATAACTCTGGATTCCTGCTTTCGCAGGAATGACATCCATCAACTCACAAGTAACAGAGCACTAGGTTGCTGCCCCTGCTTTCGCAGGAATGACAAGCTGCTAATGTTAACCCTGTACATTATTGCCTCCGTTTTATCATCTGACCAACAACTTGTCATTCCGCACCTGATGCGGAATCCACCCACTTCTTCCTGTTTTCTTTAACCACTCAAACGGTAATATAAATCTTCCCATTTCGGATTAAACTCTTCTATTAATTCAATTTTCCAACATCTCTTCCATTTTTTGATGTGTTTTTCTCTGCCTATGGCATCATAAATATCATTATAAACCTCGTAGTACACAAGAGTGTGAACATCGTATCTTTTCGTAAATCCCTCTATAAGGTTATTCTTGTGTTCGTAAACTCTTTTAAGCAAGTTGTTCGTTATACCCAAGTAAAGAGTACCATTTCTCTTACTTGCTAAGATATAAACGAAATATTGCTTCATTATCTATTCTTACTTGGATTCCTGCTTTCGCAGGAATGACAATCCTCAATCAAGCTGCGACAGAGCATTAGCAACTTTAGGCCTCCATGAGTTTCTCTAAGTCCAGTGCTCTTAGACATCGCAGATTCTCGCGGCGTACGTCAGGCCGGCAAGCGGGTCTCTCTTGGGAACGAACTCGTGTGCGACGTATCCCTTGAATCCGGTCTCGGCGATTGCCCGCATAATGGCGGGGTAGTACAGCTCCTGAGTCTCGTCGATTTCGTTTCGGCCGGGATTGCCGCCTGTATGGTAGTGGCCGATGTACTGATGATAATCGCGAATCGTGCGGATTATGTCGCCTTCCATAATCTGGGCGTGGTAGATGTCGTAAAGGATCTTGACTCGCTCGGAGCCAACCCTTTTGCAGACCTCAACGCCCCATTTGATATTGTCGAACATATAGTCCTTGTGGTTGACCTTGCTGTTGAGATATTCGAGGCAGATGTTGACCTTTTTCTTCTCGGCAAGGCCGGCGACCTGCTTGAGCGCGATGACGCTGTTTTCGATTCCGACGTCATCAGGCATGCCGGCGCGGTTGCCGGGGAAACTGATGACGTTGGGGTATCCGTTTTCGGCGGCCGCGTCTATGGCATCGCGGATCTTGGCGAGGCATTGGGCATGCTGTTCTTTTCTGTTTATCCCCTTGCTCAGTCCGTGTGTGCTAATCATCGAGCAGGCCAGGCCGTGTTTTTTGACAGTCGCAAAGGCTGATGGGCCGAGCAGATCGATGGCCTTGAGGCCTAACTTGGCTGAGACGGCGCAAAGCTGGTCCAGCGACCATTTGCCGAAGCACCACTTGCTGACCGATTGATTGATCCGGCCTTTCTTGACTACACGCTGAACCTTGTCCATGTCGATATCGACAGCTCCGGCCTTTCGGGCGACCGCTGCGGCGACTGTGCCGGCTGCCGCAAGTGAAGTATTACGGATGAAGGTTCGTCTCGAAAGTTTGTCCTTGTTCATAAGTTTTTCTCCTTTTTCAATTTTGGGTTGGTTTCAGTTGTTCTTTGAGTGAATTGACCAGGTCAATGGCCTTATTTGCCGCTTGCTCGACGGGGACTTTTTGGCTTTCTGATTCGCGGCGCAGTTTCAACTCGACCTTGCCTTCGGCAAGGGATTTTTTGCCGACTGTGACGCGAATGGGGATGCCGAGCAGGTCGGCGTCCTTGAATTTGACTCCGCCTCGAAGCACGCGGTCGTCCAGCAGGACGTCGATACCGGCATCGAGCAGTTGTTGATATATGCTCTCTGCTGTGCGGGCCACTTCTTCCTCATCCTGATTGACGCAAGTAACCAGGACCTCAAACGGCGCGATGCTGACAGGCCAGATAATGCCGTTATCATCGTTGCCTAACTCGATGGCCGAGGCGAGGATGCGGTTGATGCCGATCCCGTAGCAGCCCATCAGGCAGGGCTTCTCAACGCCGGTCTCATCGAGAAACTTCGCCCCGAGCTTAACGCTGTATTTGGTGCCTAATTTGAAGACCTGCCCAATCTCAATGCCCTTCTTGAAGAGCAGCTCCTTGCCATCGTGTTTGTCACCTTCGTCAGCGTAGCGGATATCTGCAACAATAACATTATCGCCTTCGACGGGGAAATCTCTGCCGGGAACGACATTCTTAGTGTGGTAGTCGGTCTTATTGGCGCCGGTTACACCGACGGCCATTGCGGCAACCGCGTGATCGATGATCAGTAAAGGACCCATCCTAAGATTCACGGGCCCGGCAAAACCCACTTTGGCTCTCGTTACCAGTTCTATATATTTATCCACTTCGCACAGCCCAACTTGCCGTCCACCCAGTGCCTGGACGAGTTTCTCATGGTTTACTTGATGGTCCCCGCGAACTAATACAGCGTAATGTCCAACGTGGCGAGCTCCTAAAGATTTTGGAAGTTGGCCGCTATGCTTGGCACTGTACTCGAGAATGTTCTTGTCAATATCCTTACCGGTGTACGTAGTATAAATCAACGTTTTTATCATGTCCTTGGGTTGGGTTTTGAGGAATGCGCAGACGGCTTCAATGGACCCGATGTTGGGGGTGTGTATGTCTTCGGGGGCGGGGACTTCGGCGGCAGCCTTTTCTTTGGGCAGTGGATCAACGGCGGCTTTTTCGAGGTTTGCCGCGTAGGAGCCGTCTTCGGTATAGACGATGGTGTCCTCGCCGGATTCGCAGGGGACGGTAAACTGGTGTGAGCCGGACCCGCCCATCTCGCCGGACTCGGCCTCGACGATGACGTATTCGAGGCCGCAGCGGGTAAAGGCACGGCAGTAGGCATCGTACATAGCCTTATAGCTCTTGTCGAGGCTTTCGGGGTCGGCGTCGAAGCTGTAGGCGTCCTTCATTATGAATTCGCGTGAGCGGACCGGGCCGAAGCGCGGCCGGAACTCATCGCGGAACTTCGGGCTTATCTGGTAGAGGTTGACGGGAAGCTGCTTGTACGACTTTATCTCGCCCGCGATCAGGGTCGTAAAGACCTCTTCGGCGGTAGGGCCCAGGACGTTCATTCTGCCGTGGCGGTCTTCGAAGCAGAACATTGTCGGCCCGTAGTCAGTGCTGCGGCCGGTCTTGTCCCAAAGCTCTTTCGGCTGCATCGAAGGGACCATAATCTCCTGCGCCCCGGCCCGGTTCATCTCCTCGCGGACGATGGCGATAATCTTGAGCAGGCTTCGCCAGCCTAAGGGCAGATAGGTGTACGTACCGCTGGCGACCCTGCGAATCAGCCCGCCCCGGACCATCAACCGATGGCTAAGACACTCGGCGTCCGAGGGCACTTCCTTGACGGTCGGTATAAAAGTCTGGCTGTATCTCATTTCGTATCGTATATCGTATGTCGTATTTCGTGACTATAGAAAGGCCGTTTATAGCCCAAAATCCGATGGGTTGCAAGTATAAAACTCGTATTGCGTATATCGTGGTCTGCGACTCGTGACCTGTTGTTTTTCGTGCCTTTGTGACTAATTTTCTGAATTTTTTGCTTGCTTTTTCCTTCGTTTTGTGTTTATTATAGAACATCAGCAGCCAGCCCCCTGTCATTGCGAGTCCGCCGGAGGCGGACGTGGCAATCTCGTCTTTTATGGCGTGGCTGTCCCGGCTTTTGACAAGTTAATATAGCGTGTAGTACTGAACTTTTGACGCTTCGTCCAAATCGCCAGTTTTGAAACCTGTAGACGCATAAAAGTCGGTGTTCGTCTGCCTTTCAGATTAGACATCGGTTTTTTGAGTATTAACGATTGTGGGTTGAGAAAAAGAGCACATAAATTGGAGGGCAGAAAAATGAAGAATTTAACCACAATTTGGGACCTGGAAAAAGGATCGGACAGCTTTAATTTCCTTGCCCTCAGCGAAGTCGAAGGGGATTAACAGGATTCACGGGAAAAAGGTGACATATGGCGAATAAAACCTATGGAAAAAGAATGAAATCCTATGAAGTTGTTGAAAGGAAAAACGGCTGGATTGATTTGCTCGTTTACCATAAAAATAAAGACATACGTAAATATCTCAACACGCATAAAAATAAACCCCAATATTTCCTTAAACGCGTAGGGCAATATAAGTTGAATAATCTAACAGCGAAAAAGTGGTTGGCACGGGTAATAGATGACTATCGTTCTTGCTTCGAGAGGGGACAGGTAAAATTTGTTTTTAAGTGACCTTATTCCTAAAATGCGTACTCAGTAGGGCGCGCCACTGTACTTGTAAGTTTACAATGTGGCAAAGCGGGCATCGCTTGCGTGTTCCTTCCGGGCCTAGGTTGGGCACCATGTACCGCCGGCGTTTTTAGTGCGCCAGGAGATACTAACAATTTTTTGAGAAGGAGATGAAGGTGAACAGCCGCAATGTTTTTGTATTGGTAACGGTACTTTTGTTTCTACTTATGCCTTGGGCTTGTGAGTCGGCCTTTGCCAGGTACATTGTAGCATGGGGCGCGAACAATGAGCGCCAGTCCAACGTGCCTGATGGCAACGACTTTATTGCCATTGCAGCGGGTGGGCAGCATAGTCTTGCTCTTAAGTCGGATGGTTCCCTTGTGGCATGGGGCTGGAATAAATTTGGCCAGAGCAACGTCCCTTTAGGTAAGGACTTCGCTGACATCGCAGCTGGCGGCAACCATAGCGTTGCTCTCAGGTCTGATGGTTCGCTCGCAGCATGGGGCGAGAACGACGCGGGCCAGGCCAATGTGTTTGGAGGTTACGACTTTGTTGCAATTGCAGCCGGTTACGCCCACAACCTTGCTCTTCACTCCGATGGTTGGCTCGGAGCGTGGGGCAGCAACTATTACGGGGAGAGCAACGTCCCTTTAGGTAAGGACTTTGTTGACATCGCAGCTGGCAGCTACCATAGCGTTGCTCTCAGGTCTGATGGTTCGCTCGCAGCATGGGGCAAGAACGACTCGGGCCAATGCTATGTGCCTGATGGTAACGACTTTGTTGCGATTGCAGCTGGCGCGGCCCACAGTCTAGCTCTTACGTGCGATGGGTACTTGGCTGCGTGGGGCTCCAATGCCTACGGGCAGAGCAACGTGCCTGATGGTAACGACTTTGTTGCGATTGCAGCTGGCGCATACCATAGTATTGTTGTTAAGGGTGATGGTTCGATCGTAGCATGGGGCGCGAACAATGAGGGTCAGTCTAATGTGCCGACAGGCATGTACTTTGTTGACATTGCGGCCGGCTTCGGTCACAGTCTGGCCCTGAAATCTGCAATTTGTATTGCTCCAGTTATCGGTGATGTGAATGGTGATTGCAAAATTGACTTTACCGACTTTGCGATAATCGCCTCAAATTGGCTCGAATGTAACTTGGAGCCACAAAGCGCCTGTTGGGAATAACCCGAACCCGCCACGCTCTTGCTGCTCGCCTTGGCTGCGCCTATGTTTTAGCCCTTGGCTTTTTGGGCAATGAGTTAATACGAGTGAAGGGTTCGCCCAATATTTCTCACTTTCGATTTGGGACCGACAGGGCCCTAAACTAGGGTCAGTCACCTACTTTTCTTCTCCATTCTAATCCGTTCATCGACTATATTGCCCTTTCGCCCGTTTTGGTCATTCGAACATTGGAATTTCGATATTGTTTAGGATTTAGTGCTTAGCATTTAGAGCTTAAACCAAATCCGTGTCCAAAAGAATTCACTTGACATCCAACTCTTTTCCGTGTATAATGCCTATCGAACTAATAGCGGATCCTTGATACTGAATACCAAATACCAAATACTAAATACTAAATCAGGAGGGCAAAATCATCATCACCATCAACCGCCCAAAATCCCCAAATCACCAATCCCTAATCACTAATCACCAGCCCCA
>DAOWID010000273.1 GCA_030641115.1 Planctomycetota bacterium
ATGATGCTTCCGGGATTGGAGTAGTGCTCGATAAGGGCCCGAAAGACGCTCCAGGGACGCCGGGCAAAATACCTGTGCATCTTGTAAACCGGCGTATGGGGCTTGGCGACCACCGCGTGGTCGATAGGTTTCAGGTTGTCCAAATCCTTCAAATTCTCGGGCATATTCCCCCTTGGATTCTGGGGTCAGCATACTTATTTCGCTTTTTTTGGCTTTCGACCCGGGTTGTTTCGTCACTGCAAGGGTCATTATTGTCGTTTCTGTCGGAAGAGGCAAGAGAAAAAGTAAGATTTGTTGTTGGTGAATGGTGATTTGTTGATTGGGGATGCTCGATGACTTCGGCGAACTCAGTCAAGCCGCTGGATTCTCGATGCTTGATTAGGCCATCGGCAATCCACTTACGGTCCGCTCCGCCTCCGGCGGATCTTCAACCTGGCAAACGACGGGGGGCTTTGAGTCCGCCAGAAGACGGCGGATCTTCGGCACGGCGCATGGACTCCAGAGCATAAGGGATCAGGTGATTGGTTAATTGGTGATTGGTGAGTGGTTAAATGGGGATGCTTGAGGGTGGGCAAATATTTGACAGTAAATAAATAATCTTGTATAAATCATTGAAATCGAACAAATGTTGGTAAGGAATTAAAAGAAAGGACAGAACAATGAATGAAGCGAAACGGCCTGGTGGTTTGACTGCTCTTGCAGTGATTAATTTCATTTTTTCCGGCTGGGGTCTTATTGGGCTTCTTGGCCTGGCCGTTTTCTTTGCCTTCATTGGAAAAATACCAACTGATGAGATGGAGGAAGCTCAAAGGACCCAGATTGAGGCTTTTCAAGAGATGGGCCTGCCTGTGTTCATTTTTATCTTTGCTCTCTCCATCATATCCAGTGTGCTTCTGCTGCTGTCAGGCATAGGGTATCTGAAACAGAAGAAGTTCTTGGGGCGGATGATCGGCAATACGTATGCTATCATCAGTATTGTGAGCAGCGTTATCTCCGGCATGATGTTCGCGCGCGAACTTGGGGGAGGTTTCAATATCGGGACCATGATCGGGCTGATTTATCCGATCATTACACTGATCCTGCTGAATACGACCTTTAAGGGGGACCTGACCAACTGAGCCGAGTGATTCTTTGGGTGCGCTTCAGGCTGGGAGTTGAAGTGAAATGAATCTGAAAACACTGACTATAGGTCATATTCGTCTAATCAGCCTGTACTGGAGCCGTTATGCTGTTCGGAGCGGGTCGGGGCTGGTTTATCTTCTGATCGCGTTGATCTTTGGTCTTACCGTGGCTCATATATTAATCATGCCTGTGGAGCAACTGATTGCCCGACAAGAGCGGGAAACGGGCCAGATGGATCCTCAGGCCGTCAGGAATACAATTATCAATATTGGCAAACCGATCATCCAGTGGGTCTTGGGACAAAAATCAATGAAGGAAATCATCCAACAAGGCCAAACACGGCAGCCCCCCCTTACGAGTGATTCGAATGATTCGCCCATGACCGTTCAGGTTCAAAAGAGCGACGCTGGTTTAGATCCTTGGACGAGTTTTCTGCTTGAGAAAAGGCCGGCTCTGTTATCAGCAATTTTTCTGCTGCTGGTATTCGGCATGCCTTTTGTAATCTCCTTCCTGGCGTATAATCAGGTCAGCGGAGATATCCAGAGCCATGGCCTGCGTTATCTGCTGTTGAGAACCGAACGGAGCAACATCTATTTCGGACGCTTCCTCGGAACGGTTATTTTTTCTACGGCGGTGATGGCAATTATTGTTGTTACGATTGTGTTCTATCTCGGCATGAAGACTAGAATCTATCCTGCGCTGGCCCTGGCAGGCTGGGCGGCGCACGGTTTTCTGGCTCTGGCGATTCTCATGGTGCCCTACATCGCTGTTTGTTCGCTGATTTCCGCATCAGTGGATTCGCCGTTTCTCTCTCTGATCTTAGCGAAGGTGACGATCGCTGGTGTCTTGCTCTTTGGGATCCTCGGTGGCCTTGCATGGAAACCGGCGAAATATCTCATGTATGCTCTGCCGTGGGGATGGCAAAATCATCTGCTCCATCCGGCGCCGGCCCATTGGCTGGGTGCGACTGTAGCGTGTCTGGTGTATACGGCAGTGTTCTTGATGCTGGGGTACTACCGCTTTGAGAGGCGCGATCTATAGATATAGAAATGAAGCATGTTGTATCTATAAAAGGATTATCGAAAAGGTTTGGACGGATTCAGGCCCTGAATAATGTGTCCTTTGAGGTCCCGTCACATTCCATTTTCGGTTTGCTCGGACCCAACGGTGCCGGAAAGACCACTCTTTTTTCCGTTACCGCGGATTTCCTCAAGGCCGATGCCGGCACGGTTGAGGTCCTCGACGTTGATACGCGATACATTTCCCGTCTGCGGGGACGTCTGAGCATTCTGCCACAAGATGCACAGTTCCAACGCAATGTCCCGATCCTGGATCAGCTCGTTTTCTTTCGGCTGCTCGCCGGTCGCACAAAGGCACAGGCCCAGGAAGAGGTCATACACAGCCTTGAGTTGGTAGGGCTGCAATCGTATGCCAAAAGGCGGGTGGGTAGTCTATCACACGGTATGGTTAAACGGCTGGGAATTGCTCAGGCATTTCTGGGCAATCCCGAAGTTATCCTTCTTGATGAGCCCACAGCCGGGCTCGACCCAGCCGGTGCCCGGCAGATTCGAGACCTCGTCAAGCAATTACAGCAGCATGCGACTATCATGGTCAGCTCACACAATCTCGACGAGGTCCAGGAACTGTGCGACCATGTGGCGATTCTGGACCACGGAAATATGGTTCTCGCTGGTTCGGTTGACGAGATTACTCGTGCCGATCGCGAATATAATCTATGCCTGTCACGGCCGCTCCAAAATAGTGAGCTGAAACGTCTAAGCTCAATTGACGGCGTGCGTAGCATAAAAATGCTGTCTCACCCAGGCGCCGATCAGGGCAAAGGCTCAGCAGAGTATTTAGTGACGCTTGACTTATCTGCCGACCATGTCGATCAGGATGCTGTCATTGCCGCTATTCTGCGCAGTGTCTTAGATATGGGCGTCACACCACGTAAGTTTGCCGAAGGTCGCAGCCTAGAGACTCACTTCCTCCAAGTAACCGGCGGGCAGAGCGACCAAGATGCCATCCTCGATTCCGCCGAATAATCCTGGTTTTGAGCCGATCCAAAAACCCTAATCACTGCCCTTAATCGGCCCCGGCCAGCAGCCGCCGCACGCCTTTTTTTGTGCGCAGCAACCACGGATTTCGCGGATGAGTACTGAGAGTCAAAAGACAAAATGCAGAATTGGAGAAGTGCGGAAGCCCTTCGGCTGGGTTTCTCAAAGCGGACTTTCCCTACTTTGTTCCCCATACGCTGATGCTGATCCATTGTGGCACAGGCCCTCTACCCCTTTGCAAAGGGTAGGGGGACTAAAGCACAAAAGGCTAATTCAAGTCCAGGACAATACGAAATCCGTCGTAGCCGACCCGAGTGTCAGGCAAGCTCCAGGTGCGAATCGCTGATTGGCAGTCCTCAGGATCACCGTGCCAGGACCCGCCGCGAAGAATGGGACCACCAAGATACTCACCGGTTGAGGGCCCCTGTGGATCAATGGATGGACTTTTGGAATAATAGTCCATGGCGAACAAGTCGCCGCACCATTCGCAGACATTACCGTGCATATCAAATAATCCCCAAGCGTTGGGCTTCTTCTGTCCTACAGGATGAGCATACCACTCCCCAACACCTCCCGCATTTCCTTGGAACCAAGCATAGTCACTCAACAAAGATTCACTGTCGCCAAAACTAAATCGAGTTGTCGTACCCGCTCGGCATGCATATTCCCATTCAGCTTCAGTAGGCAATCTATACATCCTGCCTTCCAGTTGACTCAATTTCCTGCAGAACTCTACTGCATCGTTCCAGCTTACATATACGGTTGGATTGCTGTCTGACTGCTGGACTCTCTTTCCAGACCATGGCTCAGTTTCCATAACCACCTTATATTGGGCCTGAGTTACCTCTGTTTGCCCCATCCAGAAACCTTTACTTATCTTAACTCGATGAACAGGCCTTTCGCTTGCATGACCTTTGTCAGAACCCATGTCAAACTCACCCGGTGGAATCCAAACAAGCTTCATGCCAACGCTGTTTGTCATGACTTTCTGTACCGCCTGGTCCGAGATTTCTGCTTTGCGGAGTCCATCTGAGGCGGGCGCCGGTCCGTTCAGGGCAATCTCTGTGGTCATTAGCCGTAAGGAACCGGCGATGCCGCTATGGTCCTGCCAATAGTCGACGAGTCTTCGTGATTGCGTCTCGGCAAGTTTCTGGCTCCTTATCCACCCACGGGTCTTTCCCTGAGTCAAGAGATCGCCAGCCGCGGTGCCCACGTCAGAGGAAGTCAGCATTTCCGAGGCGTAATGATGGAATCGGGTCGTTGAGATGTAGGCTATCAAGTACAATGCCTCCACGGTCTCCCAATCCCTGATTTGCGTTGAGCCTTCGGCCCTCGCGATGGCGTTGGGTATTGCGGCGGTTGCCGCGGCGAAGACGTCTGCGGCGCACTGGGCCTTGAGATTGGCATCATACATATTGTCCATGCTAAAGATAGTCTCTGGAATGTCAAAACCAAGCAAGAGCGTGTTTGCTTTGCCAGACAATTTGGCGATCAACTTGAGAGCGACTTTGGGCCCTTCTCTCTTGGCCACCTCGACGAGCTTATCGACCGCATTGCTATGTCCATCCTTGTAGGCCTTCCCGGACCAGGCGAGAGCCTCGTCGAGGGCCTGTCTCATCGGGCTATATGTTCCAGACGGGGCATTTCTTAGCAGCAGATAGCGGCCGAGTTGGAGTTTTTGAGCTCTCTCCTTCAGCACTACCTGATTGTGCGTAAGCTCAACAAGTACCTCAGCAAGTCCAGCGAGCAGGGTTATTTCTATGTCGGGGATCTTCATCCGCTTCTCGCGGCGCCACACTTGGCCACGTCGGATCAAGACCCGATTCTCATCCAACTTCTTGACATAGTTTGAGGGCAGTTTCCACGCGACCTTTGTGAAGACCTGCAGGGCGTCATTTATGTCTTTTCCGCTCTCCAGGACCTGCGTCAGAGCTTTTCGCTCGTCAGGCTTGATATAGGCGGCATCGGTATCGGCGAGCAGCATATCCAGAAAGAAGGCCCTGTAGCGGTCTGCTGGGGAGGTGAAGGCGGACTTCACTCCCTGGGCGACGAAGGTCGCCATAAATACCGGATTGGCGGTCATGCTCCTGACGTACTGAACATCTTCCGGATCAAGCTCCAAGTCGTCGCGCGATCCGTGCAGGACCTTGTATCGGACAGCGGCAGCTCTGAAGAGTCTCCGGGCTAGCTCTATGTCGTAGACAGGCTGCGAGAGGTCATCGAGAATCACGCATTTGTGCATGTTCATAAGTACCAGAGCGCTGTAAGAAGTCCAGAACATCTGCCCGGGCTTGTACTCACTCAAGCCCGACGGCGGTTCGGCAAATGCGAAGACCGAATAAAGGCGCCCGTTTTCCTTCATCCAAGTGGAGACCTGCCAGACTTGTTGTGCTTCGGATGCCCGGATATCAGCGAGCATTCTTAGCCGTTCGTTGGTGGGTGGATCGCACATTCGGAGGCCCTCGGCTGTCGTGTAGTGATATATGAACCTGTATTTATGCGCTTCTACCGGTCGCAAAAAATATCGCCGGCTGTCCAAGACAATCCCCGAACCCGTTGCAGGAGAGTCCGTATGCGTGACCGTTGTGTCCGGGTTGGTCGGGGCTACCGCACCCGGGGGCGCCGACTGCCGCGAAGGCCCTGGGTATATTACGGATACACCCTCAGTTTTGTCCCAATGAGCCATGAATTCCCAGTATCGCTTTTCATCAGGAGCACTTGTCATTGACTCGTTAGGAACAACTGCCGAGCTGGCACGACGAAGCCAGTAGGAAGGCATATCGAACTTGGCACTCGTCTCACCAGAACGTCTACCCTTCGTCCAGGTCCTCTTCGCCCGCACGAATACCTTGAAACGCCAATCCGCGCCCCACCTCTGGGCGTAGATTCGATCGACGGCGATTATCTCGTATTTCCAGAACTCTGCGCAGTAGTATGGGTGAGACGGCAACTGTTCAACTATCTCCCTCGAGAGTGGCTCCAAGTTCGGTTCAGTAGCCAAACACGCTGCGCCAGCTAGAACGTACACAAGTAAACAAAGCCCCTACCTTTTCATATCGCACCTCGTTTGATAACGCTCTCCGAATCCCCCGTTATTGCTTAGACTGTTCGAATGGCAAGGATGAGCGGTTTGCCGAACGGCGAAAGCGTAACAACACCTTTTCAGCAACTACTCTCGACCTACTGATCGGGCTCCGTTGCAGAAGCCGCGCTCCACTATCAGCTCTCTTTGACCACTCGGTCAACCGCTTTGTCGATGTCCTCTTCTGGAATCCCTTTTTCTCGGAAGTAGCTTCTGATCTCCTCTTTATCCTTATGTTTCTCGTAACGGTTCTTGGCTTCTTTGAAGATGCGTTCTGCGATCTCCCTTACCAGGGCGTCCTTGTGCGCTTCCGCGACCTCGCTTGCCCCGCTCGTGCTGAGCCCCAGGCCCTTTGCAATGCGTATTGCCCCGTCCATGTCGCCTCCTCCAGCAAAGTGCTCGATAATGCGAACGCTCGCCTTGTTTGTGGCACGCTTTATCAAGGGGGAAACGAACATCGCCCTTAAAATGAAGAAGGCCACGATTGCAGCGACCAACGAGACGCCCCAAGCGGCGGTTCCCATATCCGCCGTCGCGATGCGCAATATCCCAAAAACGACGAGAGCAAGGACTGCGTTGACGACTTTTGCGAATGTTAGCATTTCACGTTCTCCTATGAATGGTACTACATTAGTTTGTCCGGAATACCTCGGCCCGCTCTCGCGATGAGGGCACTATCACTGACTTGTGCGCCACAGAGCCGGGGCAGTCATCCCGGTGTCTTCGCTTATGTTAAAGGGTTGGCAGCCAGCAACCGGACTCATAGGCTACAATAGCTGATCACATCAGATGGGCAAAGCCCGGTTACAGCGCGGCTATTATCGTCGGCATTGTCACAAAAGGCAAGAAAAAAAACGCAAATTTTTCAATTGGGGTAATTGGGTATTTTAGGGGGGAGATTTTCGGGCGGCGACGCCATGGCATGTTCGGGGTTCGCATCTCGTATTTCGTATCTCGCGAATGAACAATGGATCAGTCTGGGAAGTTTAGGATGGCAAATTCTCCATGGAATTTGCGGGCGGCTTCATCATAACCCTTGGTGGCATTTTACCTGTAAGGGTGACAGACATCAACAAGATAATCCGGGGGACGCCCCAGTTCGGATTGTAGGCTGACAATTCACCGATTAACCATCGAAGATCCGCCTTCGTTTGGAGGATTGAAGCCCAGCGGAATCAACTGATCTAAAGACTTGCCCTCAACTCAAAACTAAGCACTAAAAACTAAGAACTGAGCACTAAGAACTAATTTCCCCCTCTGTGGCCCCAAGAATGCGTCTAAATCGGTGTTAATCAGTGGCCCACGAAATTG
The DNA here is from genome assembly GCA_030641115.1 of Planctomycetota bacterium. Lineage (GTDB taxonomy): Bacteria > Planctomycetota > Phycisphaerae > Sedimentisphaerales > Anaerobacaceae > DAOWID01. Next base: position 7,573 of record DAOWID010000273.1, read on the forward strand.
ATGATTGATTATTTCTCTGTGCCCTCTGTGGCTAAAATAATCCGTGTCCATCCCCGTTAATCCTGTCCAATTTAATTGACTACTGGTCTTTTCTCCGTGTCCATCCGCGTCAATCCGCGGTTAATAAAAAAAGGATAAAATCTCTGCGTCCTCAGTGAACTGTGCGATTAATTCCCCTCATTCGTTTTTTTTGTTGACTTTTGTTTGAAACTGTGTTAAAATACCCGTATGTTTGCCACTAAGCAAACATAACCCGCCCGTAGGCGCCGGATATAGCGGAGAACCGCACGAATCGGGCAAGCCGCCCAAGTCAAATTTTATCATTAACTAATACTACAACGCTACTTACGCTGTAAAAATTGGCAGAAATTGTATACCAAGCTGCGTTTATCGCCTTTACGCTGACAGCAG
>DAOWID010000111.1 GCA_030641115.1 Planctomycetota bacterium
GAGAGTAAGAAAATGAGAAAGGGAATTTGGGTCATTCTGGTTATGGTGGCGGTGGTTTGTATGGTCGGCTGTAAGAAGAAGGAGCCGGCTCCGGCACAGCCGGTAGTGAAGGAGAAAGTCCAAATGAGCATAACGAAGGAGCCTTTTGGCCAGACGCAGGACGGCGAAGAAGTGGATCTATATACGCTGACGAACGCCAACGGCCTTATCGCGAAGATTACAAACTATGGGGCGATACTGGTATCGCTGGAGGTGCCGGATAAGGACGGGAAGTTGGCTGATATTACGCTGGGCTTCGATAAGCTGGATGGGTATCTTACGCGGCACCCTTATTTCGGTTCGACGGTCGGGCGGTATGCGAACCGGATCGGCGGGGCTAAGTTTGTGCTCGACGGTGTCGAGCATGAGCTGGCGGCGAACAACGGGCCGAACCACCTACACGGCGGGATCAAAGGATTTGACAAGGCGGTGTGGCAGGCTCAGGAAGTCAAGGCCGAAAAGGCAGTCGGTCTGAAGCTAACGTATCTTAGCGTGGACGGAGAAGAGGGATATCCGGGCAATCTGGCGTGCGTCGTTACTTACACGCTGAACAACGATGATGAGCTGAGAATCGACTATGAGGCGGTGACGGCGGATAAGGCCACGATTGTGAACTTGACGAATCACACGTACTGGAATTTGGCGGGGCAAGGCAATGGCGATATTCTTGGCCATGAGCTTATGCTCAACGCCGATGCGTACACGCCAGTCGATGAAGGTCTGATACCGACGGGGGAAATCAAAAAGCTCGCAGGCTCGCCGATGGATTTTACCAAGCCGATGACGATCGGTTCGCGAATTGAGGAAGTAGCGGGCGGCTATGACCATAATTACGTGCTTAACAGTACTGGCGAGGGGCTGCCGGCGTTGTGTGCGAAGGTGTATGAGCCAAGCAGTGGGCGTGTGATGGAGATCCAGACAACCGAACCCGGTGTGCAGTTCTATACGGGGAACTTCCTGGACGGCTCCGTAACAGGTAAGGCTGGGAAGGTCTATAAGAAACACTATGGATTCTGCCTTGAGACGCAGCACTTCCCGGATTCGCCGAATAAGCCGGACTTTCCCCCGGTCGTTCTCAGTCCGGGCGAGAAGTACTTAACGACGACCGTGTACAAATTCTACACGAAGTAGTACGAATCATAAAAACCTTCGCGCTATGCAAACGGTTCTTGTAACCGTTGACGGGGCAAATGTGCCGTTTTATGTCATTGCGAGGTCCGCCTTCGGCGGGCCGTGGCAATCTCAATCGTTACATTTTAGATTGCTTCGTCACAAAACTCCTCACAATGACCCCAGAAACGCAACTTATACACCGTGAACGGTTACCGGTTCTTTACCGCCATGCAGCCATCCCCAATCCGCCTACGGTCCGCTGCGGCGGAAGGCTGCCACACGGTATTGATATACAAGTATTGTCCAGAAGCTTCTCGCGAAAGCGCAATTACTTTTTCGGATCCGTATAACCGGTAGGGTCCGCTGCTCAGAGCGGTCAAGCCAGGTAGATTTTGTCGCCGGGTTTGATCTTGGGAATCTGGTCCAGCTTTGCCTTGACGTCCTCTTTTTGCAGTGCGAAGCTGGGGGCGATTTCGATCAGGCAATCGGGTGAGCCGTCCGGCTTTTTGCGGATGGGCACGCTGGCTGATTCGAGCCAATCAGCAGCGCGGGCAACCATCATCTGCCGTGAAGTCTCGACACTATCAACGCCGGTCGCGTTTTTCGTGGGGGCGAATTCCTGGCTTCGCAGGGTCTGCAGGATTATAGACTTTGAAGCCAAAGGTACGGCGTCAAAAACGAAGGTTTCGAGCTTAATGCCGTTCGGCTCGGTTGGCTCGACGGGATTTCCGTGCTGGTCGATGTGTGGGATTTTCTTGACGGCTTTGTGCAGGGGCAAAGAGAATCCCTTTGCGTTTAGTCTTTCGACGAAGCTCGTGCTGATGATGTGGATTGCGATGCTGCCAAGCTGGAAGGTCAATGAGCCATCGGCGTTTCGTTTCTCCGCGAGGTGGTCGGGTAAATCACTATATTCAATAACGGTCAGGCTACCATCGACGAGGCAGAAGTTGCCGACTTTTTCCTTCGGGCCGGTTTTTATGACTGCCTTTGAGGACATTTCGGCCTGGTCGAGGGCGTGTAGGCCGATAAAAAGCGGATCAAAAATATTTATGAGGGGATTATCGACCTGGAAATAGCTTAGCAGCTCAACACCTCGCTTTTTCATATCCTCGAGGGCGCCGCTTCTGTAAAGGGCTTTTAAGCTTCCGCCGTGGCCGTCGGGCGAGCGGGCGATGTTGGCCTTGTCAGCGAGCAAGATTTTGCCGTCAAGACCGAAATTCGGCAGTGTGCCCTGCTCAAATATGAATACATATTTCTCATCCAAGCCATAATAGTCGTTCGAGCGGAAGATTTCTCTGGTCTCGGCGTGGTTCAGCGAACTGGTCATAATGTACCAGGGGCAGAGGGTTTGGTATGTTTTCGAGACGGCTGCTATTGTCTCGGCAAAGAGCTGGAAAAGGGTTTTGTCGTTGACCGGGCTGATGCGAAAATCTCCTTTTGGGCCGTCGAATCCGAGTCGGGTTCCCTGTCCGCCTGCGACAACAAAGGCTGCGACTTTGCCGGCCGATATTAGCTCCTTGCCCAGATTTAGGGCTTGAGCGTACTTTCGCTGCTGCTCGGTATCGGCAGGCTCAGCGTCGTAGAAAGAAGCGGGGGCAAGACCATCCGGCAGTGCAGGAGTAGTGGTCTTCTTGACCAAATTTTCCACCCAATAGTCTATTTGGGCCCAATCCAGTTGTTCGATTTGCGTAAGTAAGGTCTGCTTTTGAGTTGGGTTCAATTCCGGCCAGAATGCCAGAAGGTGGCACTGGTCGTGTATTTTGAGCAGATTTTTTGTGTTTTCAAAGTTTTCTTGGGTAATCATGCCTGCGATTCCAAGCCAAAAATGGGAATATTAAGCGAAGTGGGGAAAAATTTCAAGAAAGTCCGGAAAAATGACGAAATTTTATTTGACACGGAAGTTACAGTGTGCTAAATTAGTAGTTGGAACGGTAGGTTTCAAGAACTTATCATAATTGAAAACCGTTATCATATTTGTGTCGTATATCATATCGCAAACCTGCCTACCACACGACAAACGGATATTTTGCCATTCGGGTGATGTAAATTAGTATTCAGTAAGCTTGAGTATCCAGGAGGTGATTGTAAGAATCTTATTCGCAATAAACCGGTTTTGTGAGTCCGGACCGATTGTTTTTGGGCGAAAATGGCAGATTGTTTAGGAGATTCGCGGGAAAAACGGTGTTCAGTGTTGGTGTTTGTGTGCGGATAAGCATTTATCTATCACAAGTATAAAGAAATGGGCCTAAAAGCGGTCGGCCTCGCGAATCTCGAAAAAAGTGAAAGGAGAAAAACATGAGAAAAAGAAAAGCTTTTACGTTGGTTGAGCTGTTGGTCGTGATCGCGATCATAGCTCTTTTGATGGGCATTTTGATGCCCGCTCTGGCGAGGGTCAGGCAGATTGCCTTTCGAATGGTCTGCGGGACGAACCTGTCCGGTCTCGGCAAGGCAATGCTGATCTACGCCAACGACTACGAGGATGAGCTTCCTCGTTCGGGCGGCAGGAGCTCCCAGTGGAACAATGCCATCCAAAATTGGCAAGCGCTTGACCGATATACTGCCTACGGGGTAAACCCCGCCGATGGCAGTGGCGGCAACGTAAGCATAAGCTCGTGCTTCTATCTTTTGGTGAAGTATTCGGAGGTTACGACCAAGTCGTTTGTCTGCAAGAGCGATTCGGGGACCTCGCCGTTTAAGCTTTCGGAGATCCCGAACCCTATCATTAGCGAAGAGATTGACGCCTGGGATTTTGGGCCTCCCGATGCCGCAAAGAAGCACTGCAGCTACGCCTATCATCAGCCTTTTAGCCTGTATGCTCTGACTACATCAAGCGAACCTGGCATGGCTGTGGCGGCTGACCGAAATCCGTGGATTGAATCTCCTGCAGCGGCTGCCAAAAATTTCTCGGGTTTCAAACCAGACCTGCCAGGAATGGGCGGCACGACCGAGCAGGCAAAATACGGAAACTCCGTTTCGCACCAAGAGGACGGCCAGCAGGTGCTGTTTATGGATGTCCACGTGGAATTCGCAAAACGCGCTTATTGCGCCATTGAGGATGACAACATTTATACGCTTCTGCCGGCGGGTATTGGGTACCCGCAGCTTGGCGACCCACCTCAGCCTGGGCCCGCTTGTGTGCCGGGGCACAGAAAGGATTCGTTGCTGGTGCACGATGGCGCAGGGGGAGGAGGTGGGGTCCCCGTCGGGCCAGTAAGGTAACAGAGGCGAATGGTTCTTCATTTGGTTTGAAAGGCGGCCTTGTGCGAGTGGGCGTAAGGCCGCTTTTTCTGTTTTTTCGCCGTCTTACATGAAGGTTTTTTCGCGGTCATATCCGCGATATTGAGCTGAAAACAAAGGTATTGAGCGAATAGTACAAATTCTTAAGAAAATCAGGACAAATTTTCCTGGTTTTTGCTTGACAAAACAGATGCTCAGTCGTAGTATTAAATAGAGACAGGTAGGTTTAAAACCTTATTATAAGTTTATTGGTCATCATATTCCTGTCTTATGTCATATCTGAACCTACCTGCAATTGGAAAGGTTCTCTTACAATTCGGCCTATATTTTCGACTCTGGAAGTGTTTTTGCGCGCAACAGGCATGATTTGCGCCAGTGTGGAAAACGGCTTCAGATTGGCAGGTGTGAAAAGCTCAATTTAATTCAAGTAGCTGTCATACTAAATTTTCATTTCATATTGGACCTGCCTGCCAGAAAAGAGGTCTTCATCCCAGTTGGCGCTGACCACCGAACCTGGCTGCCTTGAACGCACAGACACCTGATTGCGCAAATCACATAGGCAAAAACGGTCCTGTGGACCTGTTTGAAGCGACCGTTCTCAGGCAAAACATAGTTAATGAAGGAGATTCGCAGGAAAAACAGTTTCAATTCGCATCCCTTGTTCTCTGGCAGGGATTGCCGTTTTGCAGGCCGGATGTGCCGGCACTAAAGAGATTGTCAGCAATTAATTGAGTTTATTGATCGCAATATAGCCAAGTTGTACTTGAGAATGGTCGAGCCTGCGAACCTCCGCAAAAGTAAAGGAGAAAGAAAATGGAACGGAAAGGTTTCACATTAGTTGAGCTGTTGGTCGTGATCGCGATCATAGCTCTGTTGATGGGCATTTTGATGCCCGCTCTGGCGAGGGTCAGGCAGATTGCCTTTCGCATGGTCTGCGGGACAAACCTGTCCGGGATCGGCAAGGCAATGCTGATCTATGCCAACGACTACGAGGATGAGCTTCCTCGTTCGGGCGGCAGGGGTGGCGTGTGGGGCAGCGCCATAACGTGGGATGCGCCTGATCGATATACTGCCTACGGACTGGATAATACGGGCGGAGGCGGCGCCGTAACCATAAGCTCCTGCTTCTATCTTTTGGTGAAGTATTCGGAGGTTACGACCAAGTCGTTTGTCTGCAAGAGCGATTCGGGGACCTCACAGTTTAAGCTTTCTGAGTACATAGGCGCTAACGTTACTGAAGAGATTGACGCCTGGGATTTTGGGCCGGTTCAGGATGAAAGTAACAGGAAGCACTGCAGCTACGCCTATCACCAGCCTTTTGGCCTGTATGCTCTGACTACATCGAGCGAACCAGGTATGCCTGTGGCAGCCGACCGAAACCCGTGGATTAGCTCTCCTGCTGCGGCTGCCAAAAATTTCTCGGGTTTCAAACCAGACCTGCCAGGAATGGGCGGCACGACCGAGCAGGCAAAACACGGAAACTCCGTATCCCACCAAGAGGATGGCCAGCAGGTGCTGTTTATGGATATCCACGTGGAATTTACAAAACGCGCTTATTGCGCCATTGAGGATGACAACATTTATACGCATCTGCCGCAGGGTCTTGGATATCCGCAGATAGGTGACCCACCTGTACCTCCGAATAGTGTTCCGGGACACAGGAAGGATGGGCTCCTGGTACACGATGGCGAACCATCAGGACCAGTAGTACGGCGATAATAGGCAAGATGGTTGTTCACTGAGTCTTATGAGGCGGCCTTTTGAGCCAGAGCAAAAGGCCGCTATCTTATTGATTACCTCCAATATCTGGGGAAATGCCAAAAAATAGCCACTGCTGAGGATTTGTTTTTGCGGGGTATTTATGTTAGATTAGCTGTTTGATTTTCAGGGAGCTTAGAATTGGGTCAAACGCTTGTCTACAAGATACTTGCTGAGCATCTGGTTGAGGGCAACCTTGCAGCCGGTGAGCAGATTGGCATTCGGATCGACCAAACGCTTACACAAGATGCCACGGGCACAACTGCATTTTTGCTGTTCGAGTCGATGGGGGCAGGCAGAGTCAAAACTGACCTGTCGGTCAGCTATGTCGACCACAATATGGCGGGGTTTGGGCCGGAAAACCAAAATGACCATTTGTACCTGCAGACGATAGCCGCAAAGTCCGGAGTCTATCACTCGCGGGCGGGCAACGGTATCTGTCACCAGGTCCATTTAGAGCGGTTCGGCAGGCCAGGGGCGACACTTTTGGGCAGCGATTCTCATACGCCGACCGCCGGCGGGATTGGTATGCTGGCTATCGGGGTGGGCGGGCTGGACGTGGCGGTTGCAATGGCGGGCGGGCCATTCTACCTTGGATGTCCGAAAGTGCTGGGCGTGAAACTTGCCGGAAGACTGAACGATTGGGTGGCTGCCAAAGACGTGATCCTAAGACTGCTCGGCGAACTTTCGACAAAAGGAAATGTGGGCTGGGCGGTCGAATATTTTGGTGAAGGTGCTGCGACGCTATCCGTGCCGCAGCGGGCGACGATAACAAATATGGGAGCGGAGCTCGGCGTGACAACAAGCATTTTTGCGAGCGATGAACAAACCGGAAGGTTCCTGGCCGCCCAGAAACGCGAAAGAGACTATGAGCCATTGGCAGCCGATCCAGATGCGGAGTATGACCGCATCATCGAAATGGATCTGTCGGACCTTGAGCCGATGGCGGCCTGTCCATCTTCGCCGGATAATGTCAAAACAATCAGGGAAGTTGCGGGTATTCAAGCCGGGCAGGTAGTAATAGGTAGCTGCACAAATTCGAGCTTCGCTGACTTGATGATGGTAGCAGAGATACTGAAAGGCCGGCGGATAAACAATATGCTGGAATTCGCAATCGCTCCAGGCAGCAGAGAGGTTCTGACGATGCTTGCAGAAAATGGGGCGCTTGCGGACATGGTTTTGGCCGGCGCTCGCGCTCTCGAAACCGGCTGCGGTCCGTGTATTGGCCAGGGCTTTTCGCCGGCGGATGAAGTGGTGAGTCTGCGGACGTTCAACAGGAACTTTGCCGGCAGAAGCGGTA
>DAOWID010000389.1 GCA_030641115.1 Planctomycetota bacterium
ATGAGACGCACAGTTAAAAGGCTTCTGCAAAATTGCAGGTTAGGCATACTTTGACAAGAAAAAATCGTTTTTTTTGATTTTTTCTTGTTAAACAGTAGGTTGTTCTTTGGCAAATAGTTAAGCGATTATTTAAGAAAATCAAAAAACGGATTTTCTTAAATAATATATGCCTAACCTGCAATTTTGCAGAACTCATCACAGTTCACGGTGAGGAGTGAAAAATGCTGCGCGTTGGAATAGTAGATATCGACACAACCCATCCCTGGGCCATTGCAAACTATCTAAATGCCACGGGAAAGGCGCAAGTCGTTGCCGTCAGTGACAGTGGAGAAACTTGGCCCAAAGAACACGTTCAAGAATTTGCGCAACGCTTGACCCCGCCTGCGCAAACGTTCGAAAGCGCCGGTGAAATGTTAGGCAAAGTCGATGCAGCCATGTTTTGTGGTAATCGATATGACCTTAGGATCGAACATGTCCGTCCTTTCCTGGATGCAGGGCTGGCAGTTTATATTGATAAGCCTGCTGTTGGTACACTGGCAGATGTGCGAAGGCTTGAGGAATACGTGGAATCTGGTGCACGCCTTCTTATGGGGTCATCTTTGCCACTTTGCCCGGAGCTAAAAGAAGTCTGGCGAAGAGTATCTGCAGGTTCGCCTTGTGGAGTCATTGTGGTCGGATGGCGAAGTCTGTTTGAATACGGAATCCACGCAACAGATGCTGCTCTGAACTTGATGCAGTCATATCCACGACGAGTTCGGTGGGGAGCGTTCGGCCCTACAGAATGCGTTTGGGCGGAGCTGGCGAACGGACAAGACCTTCTGTTGTACACGGGCTTAGCCCAATGTCAGTGGCAGGTAACCTGTATGACCACTGAGGGTTTGTACAGCACAATGCTGAACTTGGGTGCGTTTCGCGGATCACATTATGATTTATTGGCTCAAGCATTTGTCGAAATGACAGAGACGGGGCAAACCCGTATCCCTGCCCGCTGGCATCTGGAGGGCATCAAATTACTAATTGCGGCAAAACGATCTCGGCAAGAAAGCCGCACGGTTGCATTGGAGGAGCTGCAGGAATCGGATGGATTCGATGGCCAGGAGTACGCCGAGGCCTATCGAGCGATTGCAGGTCAGGCAAACCGTGAAGATTATCTGTCGCCCAATGTCAAAGTTCTGCTGCGAAGGAATCCGCAGATAGGAATCGCTGGGCCTGCGGGGCTTCTGGGAAAGATCAGACGTCGTGGGCTCCCCAAGGCTAAGAGAATTGCAGGGCGTGTCCTTGGGCCAAAAGGTACAAAGCTTGTCAAACGGATGATCCGCCGAAGATGAGGATATCTGATGGCAGAACGTGCGCATCCTAAAGACCCTGAGTTTCAAGACCGATGGGTGTGGTCACGGAGGTTCAAGGGAGTGATCCCGTGGCCACATCTCTTGCGAAGCACGTGGAAGCAAGGATTAATAGCTCGGTACAGGTTTTGCCAGCCGTACGCGGTTGGGAAACGGGTATTGGACGTACCGTGCGGAGCTGGGTGGGGCACTTCGCTACTGCGAGGTACAGGGCGATTGGTCGGAGCTGACATTAGTGAAGAAGCCATACAGTATGCTCAGACGCATTTCGGTGACAGGGCAGAGTTTCGGCTCGGAGATATGCAACATTTACCTTTTGCCGATGCGTCATTCGACTTAGTGATTTGTGTGGAAGGGATTGAACACGTTGCGGTGAATGTCGCAGAGCAGTTCATTCGGGAAGCTGTACGTGTGCTATCTGCTGCTGGGCGAATTATTCTAACGAACCCTTTGCCTGACCGTGACCGACCACCAAACCTCTATCATATACACGAATATGAACTGGAAGAATTAGAGACGCTCGTTGAACCTTGGTTCAAGACAGAGCTGCGAGAAGTCCGCACCGTCGGCAGCGTCAGGATCACCTATTTTGTCGGAGAGGTACACAGAAGAACACCTAACCCGGTCGAGCCGGAAGCAAACAGGGTTGGATAAAAGGCTGACGCTTCAACGAAACCACCTTCTGCTCATAAACACCCATCGGATTCGCGCGACCGCAATCTGCCTTCCCACCCTCTTTCAAGGGAGGCAGATTGCTTGTTCTGAAACTAAAAAGCTTCGCTATTGCTACCGGGCTG
>DAOWID010000332.1 GCA_030641115.1 Planctomycetota bacterium
CATTGATCTATTGTAACCGTTCACGGGGCAAATGTGCCGTTTTATCTCATTGCGAGGTCCGCCGCAGGTGGACCGTGGCAATCTCAATCGTTACATTTTAGATTGCTTCGTCGTAAAACTCCTCGCAATGACCCCAAGAACGCAACTTGTACGCTGCGAACGGTTACGATTTATTTGGGTTCTATATGTCTTGCATTGACAATGCCTTGCAGATTTTCCTTGCTAATTTATTTGAGATCTCTGCATGACGAGGAATTGTCTCTGAATGACCTGTACGAGGATTACACCAGAGGGAATGCGAACGACCTTCTCTCTTCAGATAGCATCCATGTTTTCTGAGGTGTTTTAGAAGCGCGTTTCGTTTCATTCCACGCTTACCACTTCGGGCGTTGCATCTTTGGGAATACCACGTAACGTATCTTGACGACGGTCTTCAAGAACAAGGCTGATTGCCTCTGATAGATTTGCAAGGCATTCTTCCTTGGTTTTACCTTGTCCATTAGCTCCCGGCACTTCCGCACAATAAGCAATGAACCAGTCGCCGTCTTTTTCCACTATTGCAGTGAACTCATTATGCATAAACTCACTCCTGTCAAGGTTGTTACAATTTCATATTATACAAGATACGCTACTGCGCGTGCGTTGTCAAGCCCTGTTCATGATTTTGCCACAAGAAGAACCAGGAAAGTGAGGCTCAGTTCTCCAACACATCAATTGCCCAGAGATAGTATTCTTTCAATTGGCCGGATGCAGTGGCTATATGCTTCTTCAGCGCTGCCAAGGCTTCTAGCTTGCCTTTGCCGACGTTCGCCAAGGCAATTGCCGCGTTTCTTCGGATAACATCTGGATACGCTTCACCGAGAATGTCAGTCAGATGAGGAGTCTTTTCAACATTGTCGAGATACCGATGGCTGGCGTGATGACGTGGGTCAAACCCTGCCCGCGGATCGATCCGGCGCACAGTGAGTTCTTTATTGACCGGACATACCTCCTGGCAGATATCACAGCCGGATATCCAGTTTTGCATCTTCGAACGAAGCTCAGGCGGAATATCGTCCTGCCTTCGCGTAAGAGGGTTTATGCAAAAACTCGCATTGACTTTATAGGGAGCATACAAAGCACCGGTCGGACAAGCCTTCAGACAAACCCTGCAGTCTTCGCAGGGAGAAACGAATCGCTCGAGCCTGTCGGGCGATAACGGTAAGTCGGTGATAATATTGCGAAGCGCGACGTACGAGCCATATTGTTTCGTCAAGAGAAGCGCGTTCTTACCGTATGTGCCGAGCTTTGTCCGGTCCGCAACATACTTCAAAGGGATATTCTGCCCTTGGATCGCTCTATATCCACACTTTTCAATAAATTCTGCCAGCTTCTCTGCTATCTTGCGGACGACAGGGTAATAGGAATAGATCCGTGCCGTCTTACCACGGAGCCCTTGCTGCGTCTTGCTGTAGTCCGCCGTTCTGTCGTATGCATATACACCAAGAACGATTATAGCTTTGGCATCCGCCAGTGTTTCTCGCGGGTCTGCAAGACGCTCGAAAAACGATACATCCGCCGGCTGAATCATATAATCGCTCAGATCCGCGCCGGTCTCCGCCAAACGGTCTTTGACCTCAGCCAGATAGTCACCGTAGATTTCTATCGACGCCACTGCTACCAAATCGGCACCTTGTGACCTGGCAAATTCCTTAATTTCGTTCTCAAGTGACATCACGATTATTATAACACACTCAGTAGGGAGAGAAAATAGAACCCGCAACTACGATAACAAGGAACATACACAGATGATCTTCTGACTTCTGCAATCCCGCTGGCAAAAATAATTTCCGCTAATTTTTTCCTTGCACATATTAGCAGCGGGGATATAATTACGCTAGCCTTCCCAAATGGGTGGACGCAGATAATCTGCGAATGGTCGTTTTGAGCCGTGGGCCCAGTTCTTGGGCCGGATAGATGAAGCTGATTCTTGGCCGCATTTTATGTAGACGGAAGCGAGCGGCTCAGAATGAAGCCCGTAGTGTGCGTTGTCATAATGAGTTCTGCAAAATTGCAGGTTAGGCATATATTATTTAAGAAAATCCGTTTTCTGATTTTCTTAAATAATCGCTTAACTATTTATTAAAGAACAATTTACTGTTTGACAAGAAAAAATCAAAAAACGATTTTTTCTTGTCAAAGTATGCCTAACCTGCAATTTTGCAGAAGCCTTCGTTGTCATACGTAACCGAACGAGTAGCCGAGAGGTTATAACCATTATTCTAAAACATCACAATATGGGGGACAAAAAAATGAGCCGCACAAAAACCGGCAAATCCGTCGCGGGTCTTGGCGTCCTGCTCTTAGCCCTGCTAAGTGTGCCCGGCTGCGTCTGCAGCAGTTCTAATGCCAGATACGGCCCCGAGGGCCCTGCGCCTGGCAAACAGACGCTGAAGCAGATCAAACCTGGCGAAACCACTGAGGCCTGGTTGCTCAGCACGCTGGGCCACCCGCCAAACCGTCGCCCAATCGACGACGGCAAAACGATCCTAAAATACCATTACAGCAAAAAGACCGACAGCAGCTTTGTCCTCGCTCCGTTCCTGCATCTTCAGGGCCAGGATACAGAGTGCACGAATCACTATTTCGAGGTCAAAGACGGGCTTATAACGAAGTTCTGGAAAGGAAAGTAACGGGCCTCCTCGGTGGTACGCGCCAGTGGCTTGGCGCTGCCTGAGACTGCCGGAGGTGGGAATCGAACCCACACCCTGTTGCCAGGACGGGATTTTGAGTCCCGCGCGTCTGCCAGTTCCGCCACTCCGGCCAAGCCAATTGATTATTGACTATTGATTATTGAATGTCAACGCGGAAATCTGAAAAACAGATTGCTTCGCGGAGTTTATCCTGGGCAAAGCGAAGGGCTCGCAACGACCGCGGCGTTAGTAATCGAGAAAGATAATGTCTTGGGGAATCGACACTACGTCTCTGGGACGGGGACCGACAAGCCTTTTTGTTTCAGTACTCTTTGAAACCTTTCATCCATTCAGGCCATCGACTTGGTGAACAGCCGCCTGCCCTTGTCCAGGGGCCCTGCTTTGGGAACTTGCGATGCCACTTGAGCGTCCAGAGCTGTTTAAGGCCAAGCTTTCTGACGGACCAATCCATGAAAACGTGATTTACCGTGCCCTCGCGGTGTCGGTCGATGCAGAAATGCATCATTTCATGAGCGGCGTTCTTCCACTGGCCATTATATTCAGGAGGAATGATGCGGTTGGACCCGGCGCTGTCGTCCCGATAGAATGGCCCGCCTCCCCTCCACATGCTATCGCCAAAGACGGGTATCTTGTCGCCCCCTCTAACATTCATGGTCCTCCAGTTGTCTTCAGTCGGACGGTTTTGAATCTCGATTTGCCCCGGCCGTGTATTGTAGATCCAGCAGTTTGCCCCGTAGCTGCCTTCTTCCTGCCTGTCGAATATTCCGCCGGTCCCCATGACGTAGGTGTTAAACGGACCGCCCCAGTTGCCCCCGGCAGGGTGCCGTCTTGTGGCCATCGGACACTTGAGGATACCAGACCTTGTCTGGTATTGAGACCGCAGCGCTACTATCCAATTGCCGCGCGGCCAGCGGACATTGTTGGTGCCTTCCATACAGAAGTGGTCGTCGTTATCCTGGCAGTACATCACCCAGATCTGGCCCCATTGTCTCAGGTTCGCCTGGCAGGCTACCGCTCTTGCTTGTTTCTTTACCCTTTGCAGGGCCGGCATCAATATCCCCATCAACAACGCAATAATGGCGATCACTACCAGAAGCTCGATCAGTGTAAATCCTCTTCGCTCATTCATAACAACATACCCACCGTTTGCTGACATTTCACTGCTTCTCTGGCGAATGTTAAGACCGAGCTTGCCGTTCCAGCAATCCCGTGTTCTTGCACTGTCCTCGATTTTAACCTGATGTGCCATTAGTATACTCTAAATCGGCTTTTCTTGCAACATCAAAAACCGCGAAAAATGATTATTCAACAGCATTTATGCACGCCAGAGTGGCCGTTCTTGCTTATGTATGGGCCTTTCAAAAATGAGAAATCGCTGCTGCCCGACTGCTTCTGGAGAAATTTCGCTGCCATGAATGCTTGTAAGGTTTTGCATAAAAAGCAATTATGCGCTTATGCCGAAGGGTAACCGTTCGCGGCATATTTGCCCCGTGAACCATTACGCTTAATCTTTCCAAGAATTTTTTCCTTGAAGCAGAATGGTCGATTTGATATAAATAGATGTAAGGATTGTGTATGTTGGCTGGTTAGGGCGCGGAGTCCTTACACCACTTCGCGAAAGGAGGCGCTGGTTGTGTACAGCACGGAGCTACAAGGAGCAGTTGTCAGGATGGCACCGGAGGGTTGTGGTGCGCCCACACACCGAACGTGTGTGCGGTGAAGTTGAGATTCGTACATATCAGATAACGGCTCATCTTAAGCCTTTGAAAGGCTTCTGCAAAATTGCAGGTTAGGCATACTTTGACCAGAAAAAATCGTTTTTTTTGATTTTTTCTTGTTAAACAGTAAGTTGCTCTTTAACAGATAGTTAAGCCATTATTTAAGAAAATCAATCCGCCGACGGCGGACTTAAATAATATATGCCTAACCTGCAATTTTGCAGAACTCATTAAGCCCTTGCAAGAAGGGAGGTAGTGTCAAACAAAATATTTGTCTTAGCTAAGTAGTGGCGTCCTTAGGAGGAAGAGGAGGAGGTGTTTGTTGATCGCTTTATCTGAGGTTGTTTGAGACGGGCATGACCGATAGGTATAGTCAGCGTGCTTGTCGCGGACAACAGGTGTTTTGGCATGTGGCCAGAGCACAGGCGCCACTACATTCAACCGTTCTTTGAAAGGAGACTATCATGTGTAGGAAATTGACTTATTTGGTTTGTTTTGTTTTGCTGCTGGGCTTAGTCAGTAGCGCTTCGGCGGACCTGGTGGCGCGATGGCAGTTTAACGACACTGCCGACGACTCCGTCGGGACCCTCAACTGGGACCCAAATGCGATCGCGTACTCAACCGACGCCAGAGAGGGCAGCAAGTCGCTCAGTCTAAATGGCGTGGATGCCTATCTCTCCCAGGTCCCGACCGGGCCCCTAGTGGACGCATTCATCACCAAGACGGTGTCGCTCTGGTTCAAGGCGGACACTACCATTGGTGTCCAGGTGCTGTTTGATGAGGGAGGGTCCACAAACGGTCTGGCGATCCGCATCAACAACGGTTTGTTGGAGGCCGCTGTCCAGAACCGAAACAGTATGTTTACTACGTCGACGGACCTTAGCGGTACAGATTGGACGCACGTCGCGGTGACGTTTGACCGTGGCCAGTTCAGAATGTATGTGGATGGTACCGAAGCCGGCTCGGTCATGGCCGACTTCGGCGGGCTGCTTTCGCACACTAATATCGCCGGTATCGGTGCCCGCGCCGGCCAGGATGCCTTCGACGGCGCTACCACAGGCGACTTTTTTGGTGGTCTCATTGACGACGCCCGCCTCTATTCCGAAGCACTGACGCCCAGCCAAATAGCATGCCTGGCGGTGCCTGAGAAGGCTCACACTCCCGATCCTGCTGATGGTGCCCAGAATGTGACCGGCCCCCCCCTCCTTCAGTGGACGGCGGGCACTACGGCAGTCTTTCACGATGTGTACTTTGGCACCAATCCGACGCCCGGTGCGGCCGAGTTTATAATCCGTCAGTCTGGCATGACCACGATGTATTTCCACGCTGCCGGTTATACTCCTGGGACGACTTACTACTGGCGGATCGATGAGGTCGAGGCCGACGGCACTACGACGCACACAGGCAATGTCTGGAGTTTTACGTCCCTGCCCTCAACTGCCAACAGTCCTGACCCGGCTGACAGACAGAGATTTGTAGACACCGAGGCCGACCTTAACTGGGGCGCCGGGGCAACCGGCATTACGCACGATGTATACTTTGGTACCGATGAAACCGAGGTCGCCGCTGGCACCGGTGGTACTTCGAAGGGCAACGTGGAAGTTACAACTTACGACCCCGGAGGCCTTCAGAGAGGTACCACCTACTTCTGGCGCATCGATGAGGTCGAGTTCGACGGTACTACGAAGCACCCAGGCGACCTCTGGCGCTTCACAACCAGACCGGTTATGCCTATTAGGGACCCGAATCTTGTAGCCTGGTGGAAGATGGATGACGAGGGTACAGGTACTGTCATCGATTATTCCGGTAACGACCGCGATGGTACTCTGCATGGAAACGCCTTGTTAGCGCCCGGGTATGACGGCGAAGGGTTGGAGCTTCACAGCAACCCTGATTATGTCACTATAGACGGCTACGACGGCATTCTTGGCCCGCACGCCTTCTCTATAACTGCCTGGATTAAGACCGCGACCAATGGTACGATAATGGGCTGGGGCAGCACCGCCGGCGGCGCGACAAGGGTGGAATTCCGGATCGACGGCGACAGATTGCGCTGCGAAAGTAACGGTAATGTCCAGGGTGACACGAGTTTGCCCAACGATGAATGGATGCACGTTGCCGTGACGGTAAAAGAGGGCGCCACCATCTCATATCCGGACGTGAAACTTTACCTTAACGGTGTAGATGATACCAGGGCCAGTACAGACACGGATGCTCTTAATATGGCTGCCGGCTATGATGTGACAATCGGTCGTCGCCACAGTGGCACCAGCAGATGGCTCTGGGGGGCATTTGACGATGTCCGCATTTACGACAAGGAGCTGACGCAGGAAGAGATCCAGTATATTATGCTCAGGCCCGATCCCTTTAGTGCCTGGCAGCCCAGACCTGCTGATGGCTCGACAAGCGACATCGAACAGGCGACACCCCTTATCTGGTCGCCGGGTGATTTGGCAGATAAGCACGATGTATACCTCGGCGCCGACGTAGATGCCGTGACGGATGCCGATACATCCGACACGACGGGCGTATATCGAGGACGGATTGACCCCAACACCTACACGCCGACCGAAGCGCTTGACTATGACCAGACTTACTACTGGCGAATCGATGAGTATAACACCGATGCGACTATCACCAGAGGCAGAATCTGG
>DAOWID010000218.1 GCA_030641115.1 Planctomycetota bacterium
GCTTACTGGTACATCTCTTTTTTCTACTGCCTTACATTATGGCGGGTTTGGGCTTCGTTGGTTTGGTTGTAGAAGCCTGTCATAAAATAACCTCCAGTTCACTGTCATTCCGTGCGTGCGACATTCAGCTTCCACTTCTACCGGCATTTGGTCCAGTAGTTCCGATACCCAGGAAATTGCATTTTCTTCTTTTACCGCAGAGTTCGCAGAGGCCGCTGAGTTTGTAATTCCAACTTTTTTCTCTGCGCTCTCAGCGTTCTCCGCGGTTACTCTTTAATCTGCCAACCGCTTCCGGCAGGTCGCCAGGATCCATATTCTCCAGTTGGATGAGTCTGTCCTTTGGTATGCGCTTCTGTGCAGTTTCTTTGCGGTGTATGCTTGTGCACGATCGGCCCGCCGAGGCAATTCTCGGCCCAGTACGATTTCGTGAAAAAAGCCCTGTGTGAGGTCCTTAGCCTGCTCGTTGCCATAGCCCTTGCGCCGCAGATAGCAGTAGACAGGCTTGGAGTACGTCTTAAGCAAATCGGCGATCAAAGCCCGGTTATGAGCGCCGTCACACGACCCTATTTCTTCAATAGCAGTCCAGTGCGTGGTCTGAAACCTTCCCCCAGCTCCCCCGATACTTGTATGCTCATCGAATTTCTGACGCTTTTTCTTGTTTTACCGCAGAGTTCGCAGAGGCCGCTGAGTTTGTAATTCCAACTTTTTTCTCTGCGCTCTCAGCGTTCTCCGCGGTTAGTATGGTCACAATACCCGCAAATCACCCTGTCTGCTCAACTGCACAGCTTTGTGGCCTCGAAGCTTTGACCGCAGGGGAAGTAATCACATAGCGCTCAAGCATGTGACAATTGTATTCTAACCGGAAATGCCTTCTTTTACCGCAGAGTTCGCAGAGGCCGCTGAGTTTGTAATTCCAACTTTTTTCTCTGCGTTCTCAGCGTTCTCCGCGCTTACTCTTTCATACCAGGGCACGGCGTTGGCTTGGAAAAACATTGCGCAGGCATAACTGCTTGTTAATAAAGACGTTATGTGTTTTAACAAAACCTTCAATGCTGACATAAGTAAGAAATTTAAGCATTTTCTATAATCCTCGCAATATCGTCAGTTTTTTGCGTATCTAACTGTGGAGTCAGGCAGCTTGCACCAGGATTTTACACAAGGTGGCTGCGTTCGCCGTCATGCGCAATGTATCGCAGCTCGGGATGGTTTATTCTCGGTCACTTGGGTGGCAGATGGCACGTATACCGGGACCGGCAATTGTGATATTGACTTCCGAGGCAAGGCAATCACCGTGCGCAGCTCCAGCGGGCCGGATACTTGCACGATAAATTGTCTGGGACAGGGGCGTGGATTCATTTTTCAAAGTGGCGAAGAAAGAAGCTCAACCCTTGATGACTACAATACATGCGACGACGAAGGATGTTGGGATGTCTACGCTTCCGGCGGAGGGATATACAACAACGGCGGTAACCCGACGTTGATCAACTGCACCTTCAATGAGAACTCGGCAGGAGAGAACGGTGGTGGGATCTACGACATTTTCGCCAGCCCCACGCTCGATAACTGCACCTTCAGCGCAAATTCGGCAGACAATGGTGGTGGGATGTTTAATGAGGAGGATAGCAATCCCACACTGACAGACTGTATTTTCAGTGCAAACTCTGCAAATAACAGTGGCGCCGGTATGTACAACGCTGCCCAAAGCGATGTTGCGCTGGTCAACTGCAGATTCAGTGACAACCTGGCACGTCAAGATGCTGGTGGCATGGGCAACTTTGACAGCAGCCCGATATTGATCGACTGTACCTTCAGTGGAAATTCGGCTAACTTGGATGATGGCGGGGGTATCGCCAACTTCCACAGTAATCCGACCTTGACTGACTGCACGTTCATTGGGAATTGGGCGCAGGAGGACGGTGGAGCGATGGCCGACTTCGATAGCAGCTCAACGCTGACCAACTGCACATTCAGCGAGAATTCGGTGGAAGAGGACGGCGGGGCTATCTATTTCTGGGACAGCGATCCGACCATGGTTAGGTGTACCTTCAGCGCCAACTCCGCTGGCGACGATGGCGGTGCAATGTGTAACCGTGACGGCAGCACGCCAATCTTGAACACATGTGTTTTCACCCAGAACTCTGCACGTGATAACGGCGGCGCGATGTTCAACAGGAATCATAGTAACCCGACGTTGCTCAACTGTGTTTTCCATGGCAACATCTCCCGATCCATCGGGGCTGCAATGTACAACAGGGAGAACAGCGATCCCAATCTGATTAACTGCCTCTTTGCCATGAACTCGGCAAATGATAGCGGTGGCGCGATCTGCAATAGAAACAACAGCAACGCAGCCCTGACAAACTGTACTATCAGCGGCAACTCAGCGACTTTCGAAGGCGGCGGGTTGTACAATTGGGACGACTGCTACCCGAAATTGACCAACTGCATCCTTTGGGCAAATACAGATGGCAGTGGGACCGGCGAGGCCGCTCAGATTTATGGAGGTACGCCTGACGTCAACCATTGTTGCATCCAGGGCTGGACAGGCGAGTTGGGAGGAGCCGCCAACATTGGTGACAACCCATTATTCATATCTGGCCCGTTGGGTGATTACTATCTAAGCCAAACCGCTACGGGACAAGCTAAAAATAGCCCATGTGTAGATGCTGGAAGCGACCTGGCGACCAATCGCGGATTGGATAAATTGACCACCCGCACAGATGAAATCGGCGATTCAGGTGTCGTTGATGTGGGTTATCACTATTCGAAGCTGAACATTACGGATATCAACGGTGACGGTAAGGCAAACCTATCTGACTTTGCCATCCTCGCCGCGCAGTGGATGAAAGCCGACTGCGGCGCGTGCGGCGGTGTTGATTTCACCGACGACGGGAAGGTTGCTATAGATGATTTGGCTATGTTTTGCGACAACTGGCTTCGGCAGAGTCCGTAACTGTTCGGTACGCTCTTTTTGGGAGGACTACAAATGCGTAAGATGACAGATTTGAACGTCGTGCTCATGATATTGGTAGCTCTCGTAGGTCTGGTGGGAGAAATCGAAAACAGTGGACGGGACGTGATTAACTCTTACTGGGACATCGAGACTTCCGGCCAGACCGCGAGCGCCGGTGGAATCGGCAAGATGACCGCCGAGATGAAGCGGCGGTCCACATTTACCGACTGGGACTTTGTCGAAATCTGGGACATAGCCGAAAACCAGACCTATCCATTCTTAAGATTCACCCCAGCAGGCGATCTGAACCACGATAAGCGGGTAGATTTCGACGACTTTGCCATTATGGCCTTTCACTGGCTTCAAGACAATAATCCCTGACAGCCGTACTGGTGCCGCCACAGTAAACGGCCAAAACATTGCTCAATAAGGAGGCAGAAGATGCTCAGATATACACAAATATCGATGCTTACGATTGTGTTAATCGTGTCTTTGGCTGGCTCCGCGGAAGGTGCCTGCCCAACCGGTGATCTCAACGGAGATTGCCGAGTCGATCTGGATGACCTGGAGATTCTCGCCGAGCAATGGCTGGCTCCGCCGCAAAGTCCAGGCGATCTGAATAGCGACGATGAGGTTGGCGTGGTTGACTTCGGCCTATTGGCCAGCAACTGGCGTCAGAGCGGCATTTCTCTGGTAATTAACGAGTTCGCGGCGTCAAATAGCTATTACGTCCAGGACCCACAGGGCGAATATGACGACTGGATCGAAATCTATAACGTCGGGCACGAGGCTATTGACGTTAGTGGCATGTATCCGGTGATCGACGCCGTTACCTTCGGGCCTCAAAGCTGTGACATGTCTTATGGCAGCTTCCCCGATGCGACTGACAACTGGCGGTTTATGGCCTTTCCAACGCCGGGCGGTGAGAATATTGCTGTGTATCTGGGCCTTCTCGCTGAGCCGAAATCGGCTACCGGCGAGGCTTTTATTCCCACCCATTTACCCTCCACCTCATGCAATAATACTTACCGCCGAGCTCGCAGAGCCCGCAGAGAAAGTGTTCCTTCTATTTTTTTCGACTCTCCGTTCTCCGCGTTCTCTGCGGTAAAACTTGCATCCCGGCAAATGAGTATCTGAGCCGTAC
>DAOWID010000204.1 GCA_030641115.1 Planctomycetota bacterium
ACCCGGTCGAGCCGGAACCAAACAGGGTTGGATAAAACGCTGACGCCTCAACGAAACCGCCTTGGGCTCATAAGCATCCATCTGATTCGCATCCGCCTGCGGCGGACAATCTCCCTGCCCGCCCTCTTTCGAGGGAGGGAGATTGCTTGTTCTGAAAACAAAAAGCTTCGCTACTGCTACCGAACTGATCAAACGCCACGCCAAATAACGACGATTTGGCATGTCGTTTGAAGCATCTCTCGGTTTGCCAAGACCGATTCATCCATACGCTATCAAAGCTGATATTGTCTCCAATAACAAACTGATTTTTTCTTTACATAAACCTAACCCGGAGCAACCAGAACCAAAAAAGTTCCTGAACAAAATATTATTTGCAAGGGCCTAAAATTTCAGATAACGTTCCCAGTGTACGCGAATTTGCCTGAGCAAAGCGGCGTCGAGTTCTGAGCGTTACCGCCACATAGGTGGTCTAAACTTCTGCCAATATGACAACGTAGTTCTTGCCGTAAAACTCAGCACACTTCGGACACGTGGTATAGAAGAAGTACATCTTCTTCATTTCCTTGGCCTTCGATTCGACATGGGCCTTCATTTCTTGCATCCAGTTTCTGACATTTTTGTATGGGCCCTCAAAGACTTTCGTCAGAAAGGTCCCTGATATCCTCACCATCTCTGCCCCCGGCACTTCTTTGGCCACCGCGATGTAGACATCTGCCCCCCAGAGAGAATTTTCATCCGAAAGCATAAGGGGCTCCGGCGGAAGGGCCTTGGCCTCGGAAATCCTTTCCATGTTTCTGACCATCACCTTCCCGAAATTCAACGGGATGTGAAAGAAACTTCTGACATGGTCTTTGACAAACAATTTATCCTGAAAAACCACCTGCTTTTCGTCCCACGGCTCGGGGTTAAACCGTGGACAACAACCGGTTTCCGACTGTTCATATAATTTGTCCATGACTGTTACCTCACATTCTCTAACAACTCAAATCCGACCACCTGTTTTCCTACTCTCCAAGGATAAAGGCTTCTGCAAAATTGCAGAACTCATTCCAAAGATATTCAAGATCTCGCACCGCGGTATTCTATATTCTTATTTTGTCTGAACGTCAAGTTTGATCCTCAAAAAACGTGGCCGATAGATGCGTGCATCTTTGGCCATTTGCCAAAAATCCGTAGAGTTACACACATATGTGACTATCAACTCATCTTTCCCGGAAATTTCGGGATGAGCCTTGGCTGCATAGCAAAAGTAGGTTCTATGCCAGTCGCACTCAGGACATCGATAGATTCTACGCGCGGGGCTCCATGGCCCAACCGGCGTCGGCGCCAAGCGCATCATTATATTTCTCGACATACCATTTTCTGTATAGATTGTCACATACTTTTTTATTACCGGGTGATAGCTAACCGAATACTCTGTTGCTGTCCCGTTAAAAAGCTCAGAGATGCCGTTAACATCAGCCTGCCAATTCCCGTCGCTGAAGAAACGCCAGTGCTCGAAATCGGCGATTTTGTCCGGCGCCACACGGGCAACTATCATACTTCTGCCACTCATCCCTTTTCGCCAGTCCTCGCTGCCGCCATAGATGTAGACAAAATCCCCGTCCCTCATGGCAGCCGAACCGAAAAACAAATTGCCGTTTTCCGAGTAGCGTCCCCATGGAATCTTGTACTGCCTGACCCGCCATTTCAACGGCTCGTCCCGTGGATTCTGCACCTCGCCCAGCCAAGTCGCAATGTGTTTGAACCCGAACACGCGCTTTTGATCTGTTCTAATTGTCTGGATAAGAAAAAGGTACAACTTCCCATCTGCGACGATCCCGTCAAATATCCAGAACCAGCCGACACCATCAGCCGGCTCAATAAAGGCTGCTGGCTTTCTCTCCTCTGTGGTCCGCCAGAAAAATTTGACAGATGCTGTCGATGGGTCTTTGCCTCGCTGAAGCGCTACGGAATTGTTCACCATTGTCGCATTTTTGTGCTTGCCGCCGACTATATCGCCGATCCATGTATCGCCATACAACCAAAGCGTCACATTATCAGCCAATGCCACCGAGTACGCCGCATCCGCACCTGTCCATCCTTTTTCTTTGTAAAACAGCTCATCATACTCCGGCACCGGCTCGAGCGTATATTTCGGCACGGATGCAAATGCACCACCACAAGCCAAGCCGACAAACAAAAGCGATCCTATTATCAAATCTCTAACGGCCATACGGTACTATTAGACATGTTTACGGCTCTTTTGTCCAACATCTCCAGCCATTGCAAAGCTTCAATGACTCTCGGAAACAAGCAAAGCAAAAATCAGAAATGAGTCCTCGAGCGAAGTCCATCCGTGTTTGGCTTTATCGTTTCTCAACTATACAATGCAGCCTGACTATCCAACGGCAGAAAGATGGTGAAGGTAGTACCTTGGCCCGGTTCGCTTTCGACCTCAATTCTGCCGGCGTGCATATTCACGATTTCTTTAACAATGGCAAGGCCCAATCCTGTTCCCGGCATCTGCCTGTCCGGCTGATATACGCGGTAAAATCGGTCAAATATTCTTGGAAGGTCCTCCTTGGGTATTCCTATCCCTGTATCGCTGACACGTATGACCAATTCTTGAGCTTGCAGTCGGACTGAAACGCAGACTTCGCCCTGTTCGGGCGTAAACTTGATTGCGTTATTGAGCAGGTTTGTAATCATCGACCGGATTTTGCTTTCATCGGCCTGTAGTCTGCCAAGCTCGTCGCCAAGGTCGGTTTCCAGATGGATGTTCTTCTTGTCAGCTATGGGACGCAAGGCTGGTAAGACCTGGTCGATGATGGCAGCAATATCCACAGGTTCTCTCACAACTTTGACGGTTCCGGCTTCGATTCGTGATACCTCGAGAAGGCCGTCGATCAGACTTTTCAAACGATTGGATTCTTCATCGATAACAGACAAGAACTCGTGTCTGGTTTTGTCAGGCATATTTGGGTCACGCAGGATCGTGGCTGTATATGCTTTGATCGAAGTAAGTGGTGTTCGCAATTCGTGGGATACGGACGAGACAAAATCCGTTTTCATGCGGTCAACTTCACGCTCGCGGGACACATCACGCAGCACCATAACAACGCCGATCGTGGTCCCGTCATTCTTGCAGATAGGTGCAGCAGTAGCGGAGATTGGGCACTTGCTGCCATCTCTTGCAACCAGAGCATCACGGTCGGTCCCACTTTCCATGTTCCCGGATTTCAGCACCTTATCGATGGGGCTTTCAAGGCTTTTCCTCGTTTTTTCGTCAATGAAGCGAAAAACTCCATCGACAGGTTTTCCCTGAACTTCCTGGGATCTCCATTTCGCGAGATTTTCGGCTACTTTGTTGAACAGAATAACTCGTTTTTCGGTATTTACGGCGATGACTCCATCTGTCATACTTGAAAGGGTCACTGAGAGAAGCTCTTTTTCTTCGGCGAGCTGCTCCGTGCGCTCTTTTACGAGTGATTCAAGATTGTTGTGGTATTGTTTTAGCGCATCCTCGGTCTTTTTGTGGGCGAGAGCTTTTTCTACAACTTGTGGGAGAACTTTGAGATAATTGCGTTCAAGGTCCTTTATCATATAGTCATAAGCCCCGGCTTTCATTGCCCTAACAGCGGTTTCCTCATTGCCCGCACCTGTGGTCAGAATGACAGCAGGACCAGCGGCATCGGTCTCGGCCAAGGGGCAATCCTCTTGCGCGGCTGTGTGCTCGAGTACATCTAAGACATCAAACGCCGTCCCATCACCAAGCAAATAATCAACAATCACGACATCAAATCTGTCGGAACCCAAAATTGTCTTGGCTTGCTCAAAGCAAGTAGCTGTGTCGTAATTGTATGGGAGCCGTTGCTGTTTGACCAGCCGCTCAAAGGCCACGCGGTCGAGCTCATCGTCTTCGATGAGCAATATCTTGCATTTTGCATCTTTTGTAACGTTATTCATTTTCCGGCAGCTTACTTAAAGTCCAGTAGGAGTTAATTGTCCTGATAGCCTGCTGGAACTCGTTGTAGTCAACGCGCTTGACTATGTAACCGGCAACACCGAGCTCGAAGCTTGCGACTACGTCATTTTGATTTATGGATGTAGTCAAGACTACAACAGGAATCCTTTTCAATGCGTCATCGGCTTTTATGATTCTTAGAAATTCGGTGCCGTTCATCCTTGGCATATTCGAATCCGAGAGGATGATGCAGGGCTGCTCGTTGCTTTTGTCTGCCAAATAGTCGAGTGCTTCTTTGCCGTCGGCTACACAAACCAGCTCATTTGTAACCTTCAGCTCCTCAAGTGCACGCTGAACGGTCATCTTGTCTATGAGATCATCTTCGACAAGCAAAATCGGCTTTGAGCTTTGCATCTTTAGACCTCATTTCTTGCTTTGGCAGTGTAAAGAAGAACGTGGTTCCTTCGCCGACTTTTGATTCCACCCAGATTTTTCCGCCATAGGTCTCAACGATTTTTTTTGCTTCCGTAAGGCCGATTCCGGTGCTTTCAAATTCGTCGCGAGGCAATAATGTCTGGAATATTTGGAATATCTTTTCAAAGTACTCTTCTTTAATCCCGGGTCCATTATCAGAGACGCTGAACTTCCAGAAGGTATCTTCTTCGACAAAGCCGATTCTTATTCGGCCTTGTGGTTTGTCCATGTATTTTATGGCGTTGCTAAGCAGGTTTTGAAATATCTGTATCAGACGTATTTTTTCACATACTACGGTGGGAAGCTCGTTCTCGATGATTATTTCAATATTTTCCGGCGGACCAATCTGGTCAATTGCTTCTGTTATAAGTGTGTTTAGATTTACTTTTTTCCTGTCGTGCGTCACACGTCCAATTTCAGAATATCGCAAGATAGAATTGATAAGTTCATTCATTCGTGTCACTCTGGCTTTGAGCAATGTGACCTGTTCTTTGCCCTGCTGGTCAAACTTGTCACTATAGTCTGTCGATATCCAATCAACCAAAGTCCCGACTGCTCGCAGCGGCGCCTTTAAGTCGTGGGCTGTTACGTGGGCAAAATCCTTAAGCTCCTTGTTCGATCGGCTGAGCTGCTGGACGGTTGACTCCAGGTCTTTGTTCAGGCTTTCCAGGGCCTGTTCAGCCCTCTTGCGCTCAGCGACTTCCCGGACTAATTGTTCATTGGCGGCGGTTAGCTCGGTGGTACGCTCCTTGACTCTTATCTCCAGTTGTCCCTTTGCACTAACCAGTGCCAAATCGCGCTGCTGGATTTGGTCCAGCATTTGGTTAAACGCATCTATTAGCAAGCCCACCTCATCGTCACTCTGCTTTGGGGCTCGAGTAGAATAATCCTTCTTTTCAGAGACGACTTTTGCAACCTCAGCCAGGCTTAAGATTGGCCTGGAGATAACCCCCTGAAGCCATGATGAGACCAGAAGAGCTGCCAAAGAGCAAAACAGTAGCACGCCAGCGATTATCTGAGTATTGCGCTTGAGCGTGGCATACATAGGACCCAAATCGGACCGTAGATAGACTGTGCCAATCGGTTCGGTATCGAGAACAATACGCTGGGATACAGTCAGGAATCCATCGGCGAAACTGTAGCCATCTTCCTGAAGCTCAGACAGATCGGGCCCGGAATGCACCTCACCATGCCCGCTGTCAGTGGTGTCACGGTAGTAACTTGCGAAAACCTTGGCGTCATCGGTACGAACGCAGCCGAAGACAATAGAAGGTTCTGCTTTAAGCGCACTGAGTGTTTCCTTAGCGTCCTTCGCATCATCGAAAGCTATTGCCGCCTTGCAGTTGTCTGCTATCATCGCTGCTTGTGTTGACAGATTTCGTGCCATAGTCTGACGAACGCTGGTCCACTCCAGTATCAGAAATGCAATCGCTGCCAACAGCAACGCAGCGACACTTGTCAGCATGAGAATGGCTATCAGCTTACGTTTTATTGTCATGTTTCGCACAATGGACATAATCAATCCTCTGGATCGTCTCATCGTTTTTCTTCAACCACTCTTTTTGCCAGCCGCAAAAGCTGAGACCTGATTTTGAGCTTGCTTTGCTTAGCAGCAGCGATATTGATTTCAAAACGAACTTTTTTCTCCTCCGTAAGAAAGTTGATAATACCGCCTGATTCGAGAAAGTCTTTCGTATCTCCGACTGTCAGGACATGGTGGTCTTTGACTAAGTTGATGATATCCTTATGCTTTTTCTCCTCCGAGGAACAGATAAACACTAAGTGACATTTCCTGAGAGCTTTTATTTGTCGTTGCGCCTCGGCGTCGCGGTTCTGTCCAGATTTTTTCAGTTCTTCGAAACTGCTAAACCGCTTTATAACAACCTTCCTGTTTTTAACCTTCTTATTCATGATAGGCTCAAAGGCCTTGCCAAATGGATCCTTGCCAATGATGCCGACGGTTATTGGTTCATTACTGTCGGCGATTTTCTCTTTGGGCCAGTCAACGAATTTGATGAAGTTATATAAGAATGCAGCTTTGATTTGATACTCCCGGTTGGACGTGGAATCAGGCTGGGCCTTTGCCGCACCTCGTGCCACACACAAGGGCACAGCTACAACTACAAAGATGTAAACCTTAATCTTCATTCTTCTGCGCTTGCCAAATCTTTTGTATTATCCTAACTAACGCTCAGAAGCAGACCTTCAATCCACAGTAGAACGTCATGCCTGGGCCGTAGGGAAAAGAGTTCGGCTGGCCGGTGTAGGCAAAGGTCGGCACGTAGATCTTTTCGTTGAAGAGGTTCTCGACCCTCAACGTCAGGCTCGCCTGTCCCTTTGGTATATCCAGCCACTTTGATGGGTCGATGCGTACGTTCAGACAGACCAGGTTGAGTGCTTCAGGTTTCGGGTTGACCACAAGCGGTGAATCAATGCGGGGCGGCGTGCCGAAGTAACTATAAAAGATCGACACCGAGCCCCAGTCCCAGTTGTATGCTGTGCCCACTTTTAACATGTTTTCCGGCACCACGCTGTGATTGAGGCCTGCATCCGCTTCGTTTTCCTGGTGCATAAACGATCCGAGAACGTGCCATTTCGGCGTGAAGAAGTGCTTGGCTTCAAACTCAATGCCGTCAAACTTCTGCTCACCGCCGTTCATATATGACATGGGAAAAACACTGGCGTCGTAAATAATGAGCTGGTCGATCGTGCTGTAGAAATAGGTGACAGCAG
>DAOWID010000305.1 GCA_030641115.1 Planctomycetota bacterium
GCTCTGTTGTATGGGAAATCATAGGCTATCAATATCCAGCGGTTTTGTCCTTCCTTGTTTGTGCTCTTCAATGGCCTCATCAGCAAGCCTGCTCAAAATATCTTCAGAACTTGCAAATGCTTTTTCCCATTTTTTTCTGCTTTTAGTTCGTTCGATAACTCTTTAGCAAGTGCATTTTGTTCAATTTCTGGTAGCTTCGACGCTTCTTCAAACGCCTTTTCCAGAAGTTTTGTCATATTTCACCTCCAATATATATGCACGTTTAACTACTGGTTATACGGTTTCCGTATAAGACCTTTCGTCTGGCAGATTCGCCGTATAAAATCCTTGCTGTTAGATTTTTATTTTAAGTCTAAATACTTGGCCGCTTTTAATCTATGGCCAAGCATGTCCACTAGTATGCCTGATTGCTCTAATGGGATATAGCCTATTAACGGTTCATATGTACCATCTGAGGCATTCATTTCTAAGAAGGCTACTTCACTAAAAATTTTTTGAAATCCTTCAACTTGAATAGATACTGGACCACAAATTTCTAATTCTTTAATGTTTTGATCCGCGAACTCTACTTTCGCTATTCGCGTTTCAGCCAAATTACCTAAATCTTTCTTCCAATTCTTTGGTAATGTTAGCATACTAGCACCTGTATCAACTAATGCGTCAAATGTTCGAGATTTAGTTTTATCAATCGGATTAGTTACTGTTACTTTTGCAACGATTCTTCCCATAATATTCAACTCCTTTATTCAAAATCTATGTGTATTATATAATATCTTTAATTCATCTTCAACTAAAATTTGCGTGATAATATCAAATCACCAGGTTCACCTCTAATTCAATTAGTGCCTTTACTACGCCGTCACGATAGTCAGGAGGTCAGGCTCTGGTTTTGCCACCCGATACGTTAATGACCGTGCCGTGGATATAACCGCTTCGGGCGGATGCCAGGAAGCACACCACATTGGCAACTTCGCTGAGCTTTCCGCTTCTTCCAAGCGGGATGGAAGCT
This sequence comes from Planctomycetota bacterium, assembly GCA_030641115.1. GTDB lineage: Bacteria > Planctomycetota > Phycisphaerae > Sedimentisphaerales > Anaerobacaceae > DAOWID01. Next base: position 1,010 of record DAOWID010000305.1, read on the forward strand.
TTTTTATAGCGTTTGTGGAGTTCCTCGACTGTGATGCCGCGAGTGTAGGCCAAAGCTCGCTCGTACTCATCGGACCTCAGCGCGGTTGCTTCGAGTATCCCCGGAGCGACACCGACAACACGGACGCCGTGTCTGCCGAGCTCCTTGGCCCAGGAACGGGTCAGGTTATATACGGCGGCCTTTGTGCCGGCATAGACGCTCTGGCCCTCCGAGCCCTCCATTCCGGATTCGGATGCCATATTGATTATGACGCCACCGCTGCCCGAGCGAATCATAACGCGGGCGGCCGCCTGGGCGCACAGGAAAAGCCCTTTCTGGTTGACTGCGACAACCTTGTCCCAAATCTTCTCGGTCAGCTCCTCTTTGCCCGCCGGATCGACAAGCAGCCGGGGGATATTTATGCCCGCATTATTGACGAGTATATCAATTCGGCCAAAGACATCGAGGGCCGTCCGGATCATAGCGTCAACACTTCCTTTACTGGTCACGTCGGCTATTACAGAAATATGGTCGCCTCCGAATTTCTTCTTTAGCTCAACAGCAGTCCGTTTAGCGCCCTGTTCGTCTATGTCGGCGACTACAACCTTTGCCCCGACCTCAGCCAACCCATCACACACAGCCCTTCCAATTCCACACGCTCCTCCGGTTACGATTGCCACTTTTTCGTCCAAATCAAGCCAGCTCATCCTGTTTTTCACTCCAAATCTCAAATCGTGATGGTCAAACCTGCTCATACATCGATCATCGCCTTGATTACGCCGTCACCATAAACCGCAACCAGGTCGAACGCTTTTCTTGTCTCTTCGAGCCCGAATCGATGGGTTATCATAAAATCAATATCGGCCTGGCCGCTTGCTATCAGGTCCATCGCACGCCGGACACATTGGTTTTGCCGGCGTATATACCGCACCTCAATTTCTTTTCGCCGGAACTTATCGACATCAAGGCAGATGCGCTCATTCCTGGGAGTGCCCACCAAAACCAGCGTCCCGCCCGGCTTTAGTATATCGATCGCCTGATCCACCGCGTCCTGCTGGCCGCAGCATTCGAAGACAGCATCCAGCCCGAGCGGCTCAAGGGCCGAGTCGCCGCCGGCTATACTGCCGACGATGTTATCGTTATCGGGATTGCCCGTCCAGGCAGCCCCGATGCCCCGGGCGGCCTCCAGACGCGTGTCAATTTTATCCGTAACATATATATTCCCGGCCTTTTCGGCCTTTGCCGCCATCAGGACGCTCAGACCGATGGGACCCGTACCGAGGATCGCAATATGGGCATCGGCGGGCAAAGTGCCTCTTTTTACGGAATACACGCCGATAGATAACGGCTCACACAACGCCGCCTGCTCAAGAGTAATAGCACCATTGGTTGGAAAACAGCACTCCTCCGGCATAACAAGATACTCGCACAGACATCCGCCGCCCTGCCCCGGCGCGCCGAGAAAACGCACATTGCGGCAGGTATTCTCTCTGCCGGCCCTGCACTGGTCGCACTCATGGCAGTATGCGGCCGGGTCCACCACTACGGGCTCGCCGACTTTGACGCGGGTAACTGAAGCGCCGACGGCCTTTACGGTCGCCGAGCATTCATGGCCTATTATAAAGGGATACTCGACAACCATCCGACCAATCCTGCCCGTCTCATAGTAGTGCACGTCGGAACCGCAGATACCCACCTTTTCAATCTTCAACAGAACATCAGTATCGCTCTCAATACTCGGCTCCGGCACATCCTTTATCTCCATCTGCCGAAGATTAGTTAGCACGACCGCTTTCATAAATAAGCTGCCCCTGTTTTCTGCGATTTTAGACGTTGAACCTGAAGTTTATGATGTCCCCGTCCGCAACGATGTAATCTTTCCCTTCGAGACGTATTTTGCCGGCAGCTTTGAGGGCTTTTTCGTTGCCGAACTCTTTCAGGTCGTCGAAACTGAAGGTCTCGGCCCTTATGAAACCTCGTTTGATGTCGGTATGCACCTTGCCGGCCGCATCAAGCGCTGCGGTGCCCTGCTTTATAGGCCAGGCACGCAACTCACCCGAGACGACCGTCAAAAAGCTGATCAGGCCCAGCGCCGAATAGCAGCCTCTAACGAATTTGCCCGCTGCGGACTCCGTTATGCCCAAATCCGCCATAAACTCGGCCTTGCTGTCGGCATCCAACTGGGCCAGCTCATATTCTAATTCGGCGCAGATTGTGACGACCGGCACTGAATCGTCAGTACAGTCGCCAAAATCGAACTGCTCATCCAACCGGCCCTCGCCAAGGTTCACTGCAACTGCAATTGGCTTCAAGGTCAGAAACCCGAGCGACTTGATTATCTGACGCTCAGCATCGGTTTCAATTGCCGAGCTGATGGACTTTTCCGCCTCGATAGCCTCCTGTAGCTTTTTCTGCAAGGCCAACTCGGCCTTGTCATGGGCCTGGGTCTTGGTGGGCTTATGGACCTGCTTTTCAAGCCTTTCTATGCGCGTGGTCACAAGCTCCAGATCGGCCAGCAGCAGTTCCGTCCTTAGCTCTACGAGGTCTCTGGCCGGGTTTACGCTGTTTCGATAAGGCGGAACGGCCTGGCTTTCAAAGGCCCGCACGACCAGAACAAGCATATCAACTGTCCGTATTTGGCTAATCAGCCGCCTGGCCGCCGCCCGGCCGTGCTCATCGGCAAAGTTGAAGCCCGGCAGATCAAGGCAGTCAATCGTCGCATAAGTGGTTTTCTTGGGCTTGTGGTATTCGGTGAGCCAATCGAGCCTCTCGTCCGGAACCGGCACGATGGCTTCGGCAATCGCGATTGAGCCGACCGCCGGCAGTGCTTTGCCGCTGATAGCCGATAAAATAGTGCTCTTGCCGGATTGTAGCAGGCCAAGTAAAGCAGCTTTCAATTGCGCAGCCCCTTATTCATCGTAAACACTGTTTCCAAAAGAATCATAAGCCACAATGGCGGGAAAATCAACTACCTGCAATTTCCTAATGGCCTCGGCCCCCAGCTCCTCGTAGGCGATTACCTCGGCCGCGACGATATGTTTGCTCAGTAGCGCGCCGGCCCCGCCGATGGTGGCAAGATGGACCGCACCATATTCCTTCAGGGCCTCTCTGAGCTCCTTGCCCCTGTATCCCTTGCCAATCATAGCCTTGAGGCCGCTGGCAATAAGTCTGGGGCTAAAGGCATCCATTCTCGACGAGGTGGTCGGGCCGGCGGCGCCGATTACCTGCCCCGGCCGGGCGGGCGTCGGACCAACAAAGTAAATAACCGCCCCTTCAAGGGGTAACGGCAATTCCCTGCCCGCATCTATCAATTCGCACAGTCTCTTATGTGCCATATCGCGAGCGCTATAGATTGCCCCTGAGACGAGTACTTCGTCGCCTGCTTTTAGTGAACGCACGACAGAATCGCTTAAAGGCGGTTTCAGATTCTTCATATTCCCCATATTCTTTTACTTTTCCGGTCACCTTTGTCGTGACGGACCCCGATATTCACCGGCCCTTTTTGACCATTTTCTTGTGCATTTTCAAAACAACCGCGCCATCCAAAATAGCAAAGTCCGCGGTCCTCTTTACGTGCATACCGTCAGCCAATATGTAGTAGCCTCTCGCATCACGGCGCCCACGATTCTGACCTGTTAATACCCCGCTCCTAATCAACTCTGCTCGTACGTACTCATGCGACGGACGTTTGCCTGCACGCGGCGCCGGGTCGTGAATAATCACAACAGCAGGATCCTCGTTACCCTTTTGATCCACACCATACCCGGCAAGTGTTACCCAATGCCCTCCGATCCGAACGTATTCGTCGCTCGAAGAGGTGTATTTATACCAGCCTATATTGAACCAGACCGCAGAATCCCCCTTTAATCCTCCCTTAATCCACCTCAGCTTAGGAACAGCAGCTCCCGAACTGAACTGACGGGGATGCCTTCTCCAGCCCTGATACCCAAGGTAACGATAGTCATATCCCTTATCCTTTATATACCGCGAAACGCCTTCAAGGACACCTCCGGCTCCCGTGCCGGTTTTTAAGTTCGTATTCATATACTTCTTCGTACCAAGTAAACGCGCAATTTCAAATTGGGCCTCTTCTCGGTTCGCCAAGCCAGGGGCCAGATTGTCAAAACCGTTATTGGCGAGCCACGCAAGCGAATTGGCAACAGCCACGGGACCACAATGCGATTTACCTCCGTTAGGTAACTTGCCGTTAGGGTCGGTCTGAGTCAAATCCGGAGTAGAATCAAGTTTTTCGATATATACCGCCGGAGACTTCCGTATTGACCGTTTTTCAGTGCCTGTGCATCGGGCACTGATAAACCCGATGACCACTGTTACCAGTGCGACAGCTACGATATTTCTTCTCATTTATCCTTATCTCCAAGTATAATTGCCGGCCACTTAAATGCAGCATAAACCCCCCCACTACAGAATAATCAAGCTCGCAGACTTCGTCAAACCAAAAGCCTGACGATTTAGGAGCTTTTTCTTTGTGGCTCCTTGCCGTAGATTTGATATTGCTGCCGGGCGACTGCGTGAGTATAATGATGTTGCTATGGCAAAATATCCGATATTTCTGGAGCTTGGCGGTCGCCGCGCCGTTGTGATAGGCGGCGGGTCAGTCGCCGTTCGCAAGGCTCAAGTGCTCCTGAACGCCGGGGCACGGCTTGTCGTGGTCGCTGAGCGAATCGACGATATGATGAAGGCCCTTTGCACAGGCACGAACGCTCAATTAGTGAAATCCAGGTATTCAAAGAATTACTTAACCGGGGCCGTGCTTGCCATAGCAGCAACAAATAATCGCGAGCTCAATAAGCAGATATACAAGGATTGCCAGGAGCTGGAAATGCTGTGCAATGTCGTCGATGTGCCGGACCTTTGTGATTTCTTCGTGCCCGCCGTCGTCAAACGCGGCAATTTGCAAATAGCTATCGGCACCGACGGGCACAGTCCCGCTTATGCCGGTCACATTAGAAAAAAACTGGAAAAGATTTTCACCGAAAAACACGGGCAGTTTCTCGCCGAGCTCGAAGCCCTTAGAAAACGGATTATTGAAGAAGTGCCGGGCGCAACGGACCGCAAGGCTGTCTTCGGGGAGCTGGTGGACGATAAATCATTCGAGCATTTTATTGAAAACGGCCCGGCCGCCTGGCGCGACCGGGCCGAAAAAATCGTCAGCCGCCACAAATCCTCGGCCTAAGCCTCGATCTTGTCGATTGTCACCTGCAAATACTTCTGGCGATGACCAATCCGCCTCCTGCTGTGCTTGCGCTTGCGCAAATGCGTCGGATAAAGCTTTTTGCCCTTGACCACGGCATCTTCAGCGGTAGCCTTGAATGACGCGATAACCTTCGCACCCTCAAGGTATGGCGTCCCGATTTTGACCTCATCGCCGTCGCTTACAAGCAGGACCTTATCCAGTTCAATCGTCTTTGCATCAGGCGCCACGTCGGTCAGATCGATATCCAAGCAATCCCCTTCGGCGACCTTGTATTGCTTTGAGCCTTGTTCAATTACAGCGTACATCCCAAAAACTCCCGGTTCTAAGGTTTCAAGGCTTCTGCAAAATTGCAGGTTAGGCCTACTTAGAAAAGAAAAAATCGTTTTTTGATTTTTTCTTTTCAGCAGTAAAATAATGTCCCGCAAGCAGTAAGCTGATTGTTGAAGGATATCACAACCAAAATCTTCTTCAACAATATAGGCCTAACCTGCAATTTTGCAGAACTCATTAAGGTTTCACATTCGACTGAACCTCAAAACCTTACGCATTCACCCCCCGTTTGTAAAGCAAATTATCGGATAATTTTGTGTCCTTTGCTCGAATATGAAGTTAAAATCTCGCACTACGATAGTTTCGGGAGCAATTCTATGCAATTAGCGATGGTGAACGACAAGATCAGGCCGTTAGAGCAGCTCGGGCCAGCCCACCTGGATCGCGGGATTTTCTTTGGCGATGGCGTCTATGAGGTGGTCCGCAGCTACCAGGGCAGGATTTTTGCGCTCGAAGAGCATTTGCGCCGATTTACCAATAGTCTCGCCGGTATAGGCATTACCGCCGTGGATATCGACCTGATTCGTGCACGAGTTCAAAAGGCTTTTGATAGCGCCGGCATCGCCAACGCTAAGATATATTTCCATATTACTCGCGGTTCAGCCCCACGAAACCACCTCCCCGATACCGACTTAAAGCCCAATTTTCTTCTGACCGTCACAGAACTGCAAGATGACACGGAGGCGAAAACCACAGGTATCGCGGTTTCGACCCACCCGGACTGGCGATGGAAAAGGTGCGATATTAAGTCCCTGAATCTGCTGCCCAATGTTTTGGCCCGCAGCGACGCCGCTCAGAAAGGCTGCGACGAGGCTGTATTCGTAGATGAAGCCGGACTGATAACCGAGGGGACCCGCTCTGCATTCTTCGCTATCTTTGGGCAAACATTGCAAACAGCCCCCTTCACCGCCAACATTCTGCCTTCCATAACGCGGGATTTTGTTATCAAAGCAGCCGAAAATATCGGTCTCCAGCTCATCGAGAAATCGCTTACCCCGCGGCAGGCCGCCACTGCCAATGAGCTTTTTATTGCAGTAACGACGCAGGATATTATCCCTGTGGTTAGATTTGATGATAACACAATCGCAGACGCCCGCCCCGGCAAATACACCAAACTCCTCATCCGCGAGTTCCGCAAATTCACGACGTAAACCAGCCCCTCCTTCCCAAACCAAATACGCTATACGCTATACGGAACAATTAGCCATCTAGCGTGTGCAGCTTCTTTGCACCCGCAGAATATACGTATACTCCCGCGTATCGAACAAGCCCCCTTAGTTAATCAAAACAATCACAACAAATTCCGGCCTTTTTCAACAGCGCCAGTCTCCTAATTATTCCATACTACCGTTTCAGGGCAATTCATGCCAATATCCTCATTCTTCTGAGATTTCGCGGCAGAGGGTGTTTATGCGTTTTTCCAGTGTAATCGAGAGTTGACTTTGCTATAATACAGGTTATTATCAATCAAAACTACTCAATATAAGAGGAATAAAAATGGTTGACCTATTCAGCACGTTTAAGAGTAATATCTTCCTCAACGTAGCCAATATTCTGCCAGAACCTGCTACAATATCGAGAATACTTGAATTATTCAAAGATGATGGATTTATACCGAGCACGATCCAAGAGCTAACACCTAAAGGACCGCAACTTCGACTTAGAATGAGTTCCCCAGATCAGGGGTGGAGTGCTATATTTCTATCAGACCGAATCGCCATTGAGCGAAAGTGTAAACCCGAACAAACCGGTAGTGAAATGGCCGATTTTATAGCAGGCGCAGAAAGGATTGCTGAAAAGTTGTTTAAGTACTTAGACCAAAAGAGTAATCGCCTTGCCTTCATTGCCAACGCAATTCTTAAAGAAATGACAAGCGAGAAACTTGCAGGCTGTTATGATAAACTCTTCATTCCCCTCAGCATACACAGAAGTAATGTTCCCTTTGAATGGGCCAGTCACTCAGTATCAGAAAAGCAAGTATCGCTAATCGATACCTCTGAAACAGTAAATGTTATTACAGACATTATACGGTTAGAGGGGCAATTGATTCTGGGTACTGAGATTAAGACTCTCAACAGGATAACTTTTCAGTACGAATTCAACACCACCCAAAAGAACAAAGATACAAGGTTTACTGCGGACCACATCCACCCTTTTATGAATATCGCCAAGGAAACTTATGAAGAGGTTGTCACCGACTTAGAGGCTGCAATAAATGCGTGATTTCATAGAAATACATAGATTGTCATCCGAAGAAGACGCAAATGTCTTTGAAATACTATCCAAAATCACCCATCAAGAAAGTTTGTCCACCAGCGAACCATTCGAAATTAGTGATTCTGTTTCTGTGCCCCATTGGAAAACTGCCGATGTCACAATAGACAGCTCTGCATTCTCGACCGCTGACCTTCCTTTCGAATTGTTATACTTCTTCCCTGATAATCAGTCTACACAAATAAGAACTACTCCCGAAGGCTTGGTTGCCCTCAAAGAGATACAAGAATGCCGGAAAAGGTTTGCTGATACACTCCTACAGTTAATACATGAAGAGATATTTGAATTTGGCATGGAAAATGCGGCGGACAGTTTCGTGCAGGAGAACCTCCGGGATAATCCTGTATTTACCAAGGAATGGCTCAATCAAATTCTTCTTGAGCACTTTGCCGATGTTGAAGTTGCAACTGGAATCTTGAGAATTGTATCGCATCTTAAGTATGCAGAAATCTATCCCACAGGACCTACGATGGCTCTGTCCGTACTAAGCCATGAAAATGCCGAAATTCGAGAGTGTGGCATCAGGGCCTTTGAAAACTGGGGGAATACAGACTCATTAGAATATCTCAAGCATATCAAATGCGAGGAAGAATGGCTCCAAGATTATCTTGAGCAAGTAATCAGCTATCTTGAGGAGTGTCATGCCTTTTTTGGCCAGAAAAGTTGAAAAGGGCAAATGGAAGCCTCACCAGACACTTGAGGTCACACACGTCCCTGGCGATGCAATCACTCTATGTATGAGAACTCACGCGAACACTCTGTCAACCTGGCAAATTGACCTTGACGCGGGGGGGACGATAGACGAAGGAATTTTGGCACTGGTGACTGGCCCTAATCAACTACATATGGAGACCATTGATGTCGTTTTGCTGGACCCCCAGGAATTAGAAGAGAGAGAGTTGGAGGTTAAGCCAACAAACGGTAAAACGCTTGTAGGAGATTTGGTTGAGACTCATCGCGACATTATGGACTTAACATATGCCAAGCTTGGAACAATTGCGGCAATGATCTTAAAGAAGATTCACGCAAAAGAAGTGATAAGAAGGACTAAGCCGGAGGTAACGACTTTGGTCATTGAAGCACTTAAAGCAAAGCGTTTGGAATTCGACGCCCTTCATGAGAATGTGCAGCTCACAATAAAGGAGCGATGTCTAATGTGCGATGAAGACATTGACGGTGTTGTTGGCGGATCTGAACCATGAGCAAGTGGTTCATCTAATTCTTCCCACTCATCCACTCCGACTGGCTACGCTCAAAAATCCAAAACATCCCTCTCTGCCCATTTTTTTTTCGTGCCAGCCTGTCCTGAGCTTGTCGAATGGATTCGTGGCTAAGAATTCACTTGACACCTAACTCTGTGTATGGTATAATATACATCAAACTAATAGCGGATCCTCGATACTGAATAACCAATAGCGGATCAGGAGCCTAAAATCATCATCCCCATCAAAATCGCAGCAAAGCGCATATCCCGGCCCGCCGGAAATCCATCTTCTGACTTCCGTATTCTGTCTTCTGCCTTCTGTGCTCTTCCCAACCGCCCAAAATCCCCAAATCGCCAATCCCTAATCACCAATCACCAGCCCCAAATCAAACCTCCCATCCCGCCCCGAATCAATGAACAACGAACAATGGACAATCAACGAAAACACCTTTTTATGCAAAACAAACCCAATTCTCTCAAGGCCCAAATCAATGCAACCCTATTCCCCGCAAGCAATTATGAAAATAAACCACCCCGCCCGACTCGAAAAAACAAACCCAATACAAACCCAATTCAAACCCAAACAAACCCAATTTCCCAAAAGCCAAAAATGAGCTTAAACTTCTATTCGACAAAGGATTATGACAATAAACCACGCTTCCCGGCTCCGGCAAAACAAACCCAATTCAAACCCAATCAAACCCAATTTCATACCCTGAGCAACGCCGAAGGGCCTCCCCAAACTCCCCACCCCTCCCAATTACCCCCCCCCCGCGATACGCAATACGAAATACAAACCCAATTCCCCCAACCCCAAAGTCCCCACCCCTCCCAATTACCCGCCCCCCGCGACGAAACAAACCCAATTCCCCCAACCCCCATTTTCAGTCCAAAAACCAAGATTGAGCAAGAAAAAACCCGAATTCTTCGGCCAAATCTCCCACCAACCCCCATTTTTCGACCAATAATCGCTATCGCCCCCGCCGACGTGGACAGCTA
>DAOWID010000353.1 GCA_030641115.1 Planctomycetota bacterium
AGTTATAATAAGTAAAGCTAAGAGCGCCTGCCGCGTTTTCTAAGGCAGAGTATTCCCAGCCCGAGCAGGCCAAACGTGGCCGGCTCAGGGACCAAAAGAAAAGCGTGCCATTCGCCTTGCGGATTGGTTCCCTCTCCTACTATCCAGCCGGAAGCATTTATATCGTATGCACACTCCAAGGTCCAGTCGCTGGCAGGGTCTATGAGACTATTGAGGTCGATGTTATTGCCTGCGCCTGTGGGGTCAAATAAAGTGGCACGCCCATGCCCTTGGTTGTTTTCCGCCTCTCCTACGATCTGGCCGGCGTCGTTGATGGAGTAGGCTTCACTCCAATTGCCTCCCAGAGTGCCCAGGTAGATATTGTTGCCGGCCCCTGTGTGGTCAAATAAAGTGGCACGCCGCCAGCCCTGGCTGTTGTCCGCCGTTCCTACGATCCGGCCGGCTTCGTTGATGGACCCGGCCCAACTATCATCGCCTCCGAGTGTGCCCAGGTCGAGATTGTTGCCTGCCCCCGTGGGGTCAAATAAAGTGGCCCGGACATCATTTTCGCTGTTTTGCGCCCATCCTACGATCTGGCCGCCGTCATTGATGGACGCGGCCAGGCTCCAATCGCCTCCCAGTGTGCCCAGGTCGAGATTGTTGCCTGCTCCGGTGGGGTCAAATAAAGTGGCCCAGACATCATATTCGCTGTTTTCCGCGCATCCTACGATCTGGCCGGCGCCGTTGATGGACCCGGCCCAACTATCATCGCCTCCCAGTGTGCCTAAGTCGAGATTGTTGCCTGCCCCAGTGGGGTCAAATAAAGTGGCCCGCTCCCAGCCCTGGCTGTTTTGCGCCCATCCTACGATCTGGCCGGCGTCGTTGATGGAGTAGGCGTCACTTTCCCAGCTTCCGCCTGTGCCCAGGTCGAGATTGTTGCCTGCCCCTGTGGCGTCAAATAAAGTGGCACGCCAATCACCCTGGCTGTTTTCCGCCCATCCTGCGATCTGGCCGGCGTGGTTGATGGACCAGGCCGAACTTGAATCGCCTCCAAGTGTGCCCAGGCCGATGACCTCGTAGACGATGTTTGCCTGCGTCCAGCCCGGCCAAAGAAATGCAATCACAATGGCTGAAACTAAAATTGTCCTTTTCATCATCCCTTACCTCCAAAAACGCAACAGAATCAACTCAAGCCTCAATCTTATTGTAAAACCAGCTTTATCGCAAGTCAAGGCGAAACCCCGCTTTCAAGCCTGCCCCGCTTGGCTCCTTCGCAGACGCGAAGACCTGTAAGAGTACTGTCAGAATCTCACAGAGTAGCCCTCAGAGGCGTTCTGCGGGCGTAGAATGGGCGATCTCTGATTGACTGTGTGATTTGAGTTTGGCCATTTTAGCGGGCTAAAACCCCCTTTGAGTGCGGTTGTAGAGAAAAATCCTGAAATGACCTACCTGGATACCCTCTGAGCACAGTTCAAGGATGACATGCCCCAATACACCCGGCCAGTCGTCCAGTAACAGTCTCTGCGTCTGAACTGTTAATAGCGGATTAAAGCTGTCAAACAGGCGATTCTGTTGGGGATTGACGATCCTTACCATAATTGATGTAACCTCCTTATAAAACAACAGGTTACATTATACTTGGACAAAATGGCATGTCAACACAAAAATTCGATAAATTATTATAAAATCAGCAGTTACGACATAATTTTACTGGACTTGACTTTTGTCAGGCACGTCTTGGTAACATTTCTTGAAGGATTCTTCTTGACATCGAGAGGAGGTTCTGGTAAAATTAAAAAATGGAGTTTTGGGTAGATGATCTGATGGCGGAGGCCACCAATAGATCGAAGGACTGACTCAAAAGTTGACTTACGGTTTATGGTTTCTGATATCTGAGGAGGCGGTGAATAGTGGTGAAAAAAAGAACATTCTTGTTGGTTGTGTGTGTTGCGGCTCTGTTCCTGAGCGCCGCACCTGCCATGGCGGCTATGTTTGGCGATGGTGGCGCGGCCTTAGACGGCGTGTTCGACAGCATTACTGTAGCTCCCAGTCCCACTCCTGGTAATAGTAGTGTCAATGTACTAACAGATGAGATAACCGAGGGGTTGGATAAACACTGGCACATTACAGGGTCAAGCGCGTCGACTAACACGATGATTATTGAGCTCGCCGGATATGCGCCCGTTAACATATTCGGTGTGTATGACATAGCCAATCCAGCGAATAGGGTCCCAATCTTTGGCGGAGGCAACATTTTTGGCGACCAGGGTATGCTGTCGGTAGACTCCGCTGGAAACGTCTATATCAACACAGTGTACCAAGCTACGTTCGGTTCAGATTGGTTCGGTTACTATTTGGATTCGACGGCCGGTGTCACCACAGACCAGTCAGGCAGGGTGATTGGTCATGGCGGAGTATGGTATAGCGACACAAATTTGAATGCTGACAACATGGACCACATGTATGCTTATCAGGGCACGAACACCGATACTGTACAGATACCGCGTCCCACGCCCTTGCCGCCGTGGGGGGCAGGATTGTGGACGGACAACGAGTATGTTCTGGCTTGGGAGGATCTCGACGGAAGCCAAGGCCTTTGGTGCGATAAGGATTACACCGACATGGTCGTCATGGTCGAATCCGTCTACGTTCCCGTTCCAGGCGCCGTCCTGCTTGGCATCCTCGGCTTGGGTGTAGTTGGCGTGAAATTGCGTAAATTTGCATGAGAACCCTATAGCGGGCAATCATGTGATTCAGTGACAACAGACTTGCAGGCCAAGCCCCGGTAAAGGGGCTTTGCCGCAGGTATTCAGCTTCGTCGAGGAGTGATCAGCAGTTAACGTATCTTGGCTTGATGCGTTGTTAAGATCAGCAGACAACTTGCCTGGAACGCCCCGGTGTCCAAACATCACTTGACATTTTCCGCTTGGCTCCTTCGCAGACGCGAAGACCTGTAAGAGTACTATCTGGAACTCACTGAGTTGATTTTCGCAGATTATTCAGCCCTATTTCCTTAATCCGTGTCCATCCCCGTTAATCCTGTCCAATTAAATTGACTATTGGTCTTTTCTCCGTGTCCGCGGTGCCCTCTGTGACCAAAGAAATTGATTATCCACAGGATGCCTTACGGCATTGATTATTTCTCTGCGTCCTCTGTATTGCAAAGGCGCATTATCTTGTTTTTTGTGCACGTTTCTCATTATGGGTTATTGTAACGTCATTATTTACAAGAATTTATGAGACATTTTTACAGAAGAAACTTTTTGGTTGCGGCCGAGGGCGAAGTCCGAGGCCGCGCCGTGCTCTCTGTGGCCCAAAAAATCCGTGTCCGTCCGCGTTAATCCACGGTTAATACAGAATTTCACTTGACACCCAACTTCCCATGATGTATAATGTATATCAAACTAAATTAACTAAAATCGTAATGCCAAGAGCAAATAGAACAGGAGATAGAAGACAGGACACAGGACACAGCAAAATCAGGGCAGAATCTACACCCAAACTGCGATTGAGCATGCCACCCAACTTGCTCTACAGTTGTCGAGAATCCTCTACAAATCGGCCCTTTTTATGCAAAACAAACCCAATCAAACCCAATTTCAAACTCCCGCAAACCCGCCGAAGGAGCCGGGGTCTAATGCGTCCGCTGAACTTTTTGACGGGCTTTACAAACTAAGCAATGATCGGTATTATAGCCGATTTAATTGCCGATGTAGCTCAATGGTAGAGGACAGCTTTCGTAAAACTGAGGTTGACGGTTCGACTCCCCTGGCTCGCATTTGTGTGCGAAACAACACGTGGGTTAAGGCAAAGAACAATGGGACCCCGTAAACTTGTAGCGATTATCTGCATATCTGTTACCCTGTTCTGCAGTTCGTGTAGTCCGGTCACTCAGGGAGTGGACTCCGGGTCGATTACCGCGATATTGGGGGCATTTGAGAATGAGGTGATATTACTTGAGGACAGACTGACAGATGCAAACGATCGCATGATTGAGGGCATACGATTCTCAAGTGGCACATTAAACGGTCAGCGCGTTGTTATTGTCTGGACAGGGATAGGGAAAGTGAACGCGGCGATGACAACTACGCTGTTGATTGAGCACTTCGAGCCAAGCCGGGTAGTCTTTACCGGAATCGCCGGTAGCGCGAATCCGCAGCTTCGTCCCGGTGACATAGTGATAGCGGAGAAGACCGCGCACCACGATATGGGGGTGCTTTGGCCGGACGGCCTTTACCGCCGAGGAGTGAAGAACCGATTGACCGGCTGGAAAAATCCTGTTTTCTTCCCTGCAGATGAGCGACTCCTACATTTGACGCAGCGAGCAGCCAAACAGCTAAAGCTTGCATCCTTGGAAATGAGTGCGGCAGAAAGAGTGCCGAGGATCGTAACCGGCATAGTCGTCACTGGTGATGTTTTTGTTGCCTCGAGTGAGAAATGTGCCGAACTGCGCGAGAACCTCGGGGCCGATGCGGTAGAGATGGAAGGCGCGGCCGTAGCTCAAATTTGCCATCAGCGTCAGATCCCACATATCGTGATACGCAGTATAAGCGACAAGGCTGATGAGAGCGCTGTACAAGATAAGCAGATGTTCTATATAATCGCGGCCAAGAACTCTGCCAACTTGGTGGCTGAGCTACTTACGCTCTTAGGTTCAGATGTTTGTAGTGACAAGACATCGCAATAGAAGTTTAGAGGATTCAAAATGGTCGGCGACTATTTCGAGCTACGCGGAAAGCAAACAAGCGTCAAGATTGAAATTGTGGCGGGCCTGACGACATTTCTTACTATGGCGTACATCATTTTCGTTAATCCCTCCATTCTGAGCCTGGAAGGGGTCGAGGTGGCGGGCGTTGAGCGAATGGACAAGCAGGCACTGATTGCGGCAACTTGCCTTGCCAGCGGAATAGCGACTCTAATCGTGGGAATAGTGGCAAATGCACCGATCGCGATGGCGCCGGGAATGGGGCTCAACGCGTTCTTTGCCGCGCTGCTAATTTCGGGAAAGATGAATTGGCAAACGGCTTTGGGAGCGGTGTTTGTGTCGGGGCTGGTCTTTTTGATATTGACATTGCTGGGATTGAGGAAAAGACTGGTCGAAGCGATACCGGCATCACTGATTTCATCGATTGCGGTGGGCATTGGCTTGTTTATTACGTTTATGGGCCTGGTGAAGCTGGGCGTTGTGGTCGGCGATGAACATACTCTGGTCAAGGCCGGACCTCTGAACGCGACAATCTTGATCGGTCTGTTCGGCCTGCTGGTGATGATTGTCTTGGCGATGTTGAAAATAACCGGAGGACTGGTGGCGGGAATTCTGGTGGCGACAATTCTGGCGGCGGTCTTTGGCAAGATCAACAGACCTGAGAGCTTAATCGCGCTGAATCTGAACCTGCGGGCGATTGCGTTCAAGCTGGATATCTTCGGCGCCCTGAAGTGGGGCTTTATCGGGAGCATCTTTACGCTGATGTTCATAGATATGTTCGACAGCATCGGGACACTGGTGGGGTGCTGTCACCAGGCGAATATGATCGACGAGACTGGCAGGATCAGAGGGCTTGACCGGCTGCTTGGGATTGATGCGGTGGCAACCATGATCGGTGCGTTGCTGGGGACGTCAACCACGACTTCGTATATAGAATCGGCGGCGGGCATCGAACAGGGCGGACGAACAGGGCTGACGTCGGTCGTTACAGGGCTTTTGTTCCTGCTGGCCGCGTTGTTTGTTCCCATAGTAGGTGTCGTGCCGAGCTATGCGACCGCTCCGGCGCTTATTATGGTCGGCCTGTTTATGATGAAGGAAGTAAAGAAGATCGACTTTGGCAATCTGGAGGAGGCGTTCCCGGCGTTCATCATTATGGTGATGATAGCGCTGAGCTACAGCATCAGTACAGGGCTGGCGTTCGGGTTCATCTCATTTACCATTATCAAGGTCGTCTCCGGCAAGATACGGGATGTGAAGCCGGCGATGTGGGTCATTGCGATCCTGTCGTTGCTGTTTCTGACGGTGGAGCAAGTGCCGGCGGCGATAGAGTTTTTGAAGCAGCACGTGCGCTAGTGGCTCGTGTGCATAATATTATGTAGATTTGAGCACATATCAGATTCTATGAACATACACAACTACCGCAAAGCCCTTGTCATTATTGTCATCTGCTGCTTTGCCCGCGCCGCACAAGTGTCGCAGGCGGGTCCCCTGCGGGTCCACCCCAAGAACCCACTGTATTTTGCTGATGACTCCGGCGCCGCGATTTATCTCGGCGGTCATCAGATATTCGTTGATTTACAGGACAACTCATTCAACAAGGAGTTTATTAGAAGCAAGCGAAGGACCTTGGATTGGAACAAGTACCTTGATTTCGCGGAGCAGTACAATCTAAACTATCTGCGCAACTGGGTGATATGGAGCACGGGAAGTGGGTCGATGGCGCCGGTGAATAATGCAGTAGCCTTTCCGATGCCGTACAAGCGTGTGAAAGGACATGGCCGAGCAAACGATGGAGGACTAAAGTTTGACTTGTATCAGTTTGAAGATGCATTCTTTCAGCGAATGCACAGGCGCTGTCAGGACCTGCAGCCCAGGGGCATCTACGTTTCCATCATGCTTTTTGAGGTGTACGGCTTCTTGGGCGGTGAAGCTTGCGGCGATCCGCCGCAGACTCTATGGGATGGAAACGTGTTCAATAAACGCAATAACATAAATGGAATTGACGTGGACTACGATGGTGATGGTAGGGGGATAGAGTTTTTTTATGCGAAGGACAAGAGAATCCTCGATCTACAAAAAGCCTATGTCAAGAAGGTCATAGATACGGTAAATGATCTTGACAATGTGATGTATGAGATAGCCAACGAGCTTTATGCGCCGGATTGGCAATATGAGATGATAGACTACATAAAGCGTTATGAAAAGACAAAGCCCAAACAACATCTTGTGATGATGTCTGCCGGAGGGCGGCTGGCCAGCGGCGGATGGAGACAGATAGGCAAAGACAAGGTTACTAAGAGTGTGGCTGATTGTTTCGCGGTTGCAGGTAGTTGGGAATCCGGACGCCATAGAAAAAAAGACCCACCTGCAAACAATACCGGCAAGCCGGCAATTGTGGATATGGACCATGTGGCGCCGGGCAGTGACGATGTTGCATTCGTGTGGAGTGCGTTCACGAGGGGGTATCACTTCAATCTTTACGACAAGCCATTCGAGTCTCCTGGCGCAGAAGGGCCGACGTGGGAGCGCATCCGTTACAACGTTGGCAAGACGGTCGAATATGCAGATAAGGTAAACCTTGTGAATATGAGGCCGAGAGATGATTTGTCTTCAACAAGGTTTTGCCTTGCAAAACCGCCTCACGAGTATATTGTATATCAGCCGGGCCGGTCGTCATTTACTGTGTCAGGCCTGAAACCTGGTGGCTTGTACCGCTATGAATGGTATGACGCTGGGCGGCATGAGGTGATCAAGCATGGGCAGATTACGGCTTCAAATTCGGCAAAGAGCTTCACGCCGGCCAATAAAGGTACGGTGCTATATCTGAAATATTTGGGCCAGAGCAATTAAGGCTTCTGCAAAATTGCAGGTTAGGCATAGTTTGACAAGAAAAAATCGTTTTTTGATTTTTTCTTGTTAAACAGTAAGTTGTTCTTTAACAAATATTTAAGCGATTATCTAAGAAAATCAATCCGCCAAAGGCGGACTTAAATAATATATGCCTAACCTGCAATTTTGCAGAACTCATACAGCAATTGAATAAGGAGATCAGGAAATGGCAAAGGTGCTTATAGGTGTTAATATGGAGTTTATACGGCATGCTGATAAGCCGTTTGAGTGGGGTGTCGAAAAGGCAGCAGAACTGGGCTACGGATATATTGAGCCGTGGGTCCATTGGGGACGGGAGCTTATGAGTGAGGCTGGTTACTACGAGAGCGTTTCGATGCTGGACGATCCGTACCGAGTCAAGCGGGCCTGCGAAAAAGCAGGCGTAAAACTCTCCGGTCTCTCCTCGCACACTCCGCTTTGCAAGCCGGATATTAGCGGCAATTACCTCAAGCAGGCGATTCGCTTTGCGGCAGAATGCGGTGCGCCGGTCGTTAACACAGATGAAGGTCCAAAACCTGCCTGGACCTCCGAAGAGGAAGACCACGTATTGATGAAATACGTACTGACCGAGGCAGCCAAACTTGCCGAAGCCCGCAATATCTTAATCGGCCTTGAGCCACATCAACAATACAGCGGCCATCCTGATGGTCTGGACAGGATTTATAAGCTTGTTGATTCGCCGGCTATTGGAATCAACTTCGACACAGGCAACAGTTACCTTTGTGGCCACGACCCGATTAAGTGGCTGGAACGAGTCAAGGATAGATTAGTTCACCTGCACGCCAAAGACATTTCGGTACAGCAATCTAAGGACAAACGCGGCAAGGTCACCGGCACTCCGAGCGGTTGCGCCTGCGGTGAAGGCGTTATAGACTGGAAACAGGTAGTTGAGATATGCAGAAGTGCGCCGCGCGACATCGTACTGAGCGTCGAATGCGGCACCGTGGACCAAGCTGGCCGAAGTATCAACTATCTCAAAGAGCTGGTATAATAATTGCCG
>DAOWID010000355.1 GCA_030641115.1 Planctomycetota bacterium
CATTCCGAGCGATTCGTTGCGGAAGAAGACTCCGTCCCGATGGTTCAAACGGACAATGTTGCGGCGAAGCAGGTTGTCGGAGTCCTTGTGCCCGATGGAAATGCCGAATCGCCCGTTGCCTTCCAGGACATTGTCTTCAAACAGGCCGTGCCGGACCCGCCAGCACAAAAACAGACCGTCCGTTCCGTTACGTCGGGCGATACACTTGCGCACAAGCGGACGCTGCGAGCCGCTTCCAGGATGAATCCCTAAAGAAGCGTTGTCTTCACAGATGCAATCAACTACGGTCACATCGTTGGACTGCTGGAAACTGATGCCGTCGCCATTATAATTGCGGACTATACAGGCTTGAATGACAGTCCCGAAACCTCGATAAAGAAAGATTCCCGCACCTCGGCAGCCGTTCAAGTGGACATTGTTCTTCCTGTTGCCGTCGACAATCAGATTTTCGATTCGTGCCCCTTCAACGTGGTAGGCGCTGACAACAGGAAAGACCGTTGTGGCCTTAGCTTTGTTGTGGACCATGCAGTCTGCCATAAGGGGATTATCGATGGAAAACGTATTTTCATTTCGCCCTGTGATGCGAGCGACAGTGGTGTGAAATCCCCCTGCACCATCGTCCCAGATCGCAACGCCGTAGCCAACTGCGAAGCCGGTCGGGTCCTCCACCGTGATCTGTTGCTCACCAAAATCACCATCAAGGGCCAAAACAGATGTGGCACCGTCCGCTTTGCGCAAAGTTGTTTTGCCTTTCTTTCCACGAATGGTAACATTGCAGCGCAGATGCAGTGAATCGTGCATGAGATACTCCCCAGCGCCGATTTCGACCACGCCGCCCCCTAAGCCGGCGATGTAGTCGACCGCCGCCTGCAAAACCCGATTGTCACCGCCGATGAGGTCCGCGTTCTCTCTGCCCACCGCGATACGAGGCAATTCTCTCATCGCCGAGTGCATAACGCGGGGCAGTTGCTGCTCCTGGCGCTTCGGCGAAAAATCCTTTTGAGTTTCCGAGGCAGCCAAGATGCTCGCATCACCGGCGAACAAGACGATGGCAAGGAGTGATATAAAAATTGTTGCTTTCATAAGTTAGCCCCGTTGTCAATCCCTGGGTCACTTGTAAGCGCCTATTGATCCTCAGCAAACTAGTGTTCTGTTACAGTTCAATTGACGACCGTCATTACGAGTCCGCCAAAGGCGGAAAGCAATCTCTATCGTTCGAAAGCCAGAGATTGCCACGGCCTTTCAGGCCTCGCAATGACAACTCATCGAATCACCAGTAACAGAGTACTAAGCCAATTTGCCTTCGATTTGCTTCAAGACTCTCATCGACTCGGCAGCAATTTTCTTGCCACCTGGTGAAAAATCAAATACTTCGAGAGATATCCATTTATCGTACCTTAAATCCTTGAGCGTTTGAAAGGCTTTGACGTAGTCATTGACCGCTGATCCTGTGCCGAGGTGTTTGCCATCCTTTTCCTGCACATGAACGTGATGGATATGCTTGTAGTATTTCCGAAGCAGGACGTCAAATGGCTCAGTTTCGTCGGTAGTATTATGAAAATCAAACATTATCTGGACGGCTGGATGATTTACTTTCTTAGTCAACTGTAATGCTTCTGCCAATGTATTGACAACATCGGTTGCGCCTTTACCTAAGGGTTCGATGAGTATTTTGACGCCGCGCTTCTGAGCGTGGTCCGCAACCTCGGCAAGGCCTTCGGCAAAATAATTCTTCGCCTGTTCAATAGAGATGTCTTTTGTATTACGTTGCTTCGGGGATCCAAAGATCATATAAGGGCCGCCAAGATCACTGCAAAAATCAATGAGCTCATCAAAATAAGCGATGGTCTTTTGACGAATAACCGCATCAGGTGTTGTAAAGTGCAATCCTTTTGGCGGTGGCGCTAATAGCCAATGAAGCCCCACACATTCAATACCGGCGTTTGCCATTATCGAGGCCATCTCTTTGCGCCCAGCAGCATCTATCTCCTGCACACCCTCTTTGACCAGAGTAAACGCCGCGATTTCAATCCCTTTGTATCCCGCATTAGCAACGATTTGGCATTGCTCAGGCCAGCTCAGTTTGGCCATGCACTCATTGCACATAGCATATTTGAAGCCGTCCCATTTGGCGGAGGCGGGCACTTGCTTCTGACGGCAACCAAACGCCAATCCGCCTAAGGAGGCAACACCTAACATCCGGCCAGAGGTCTTGACAAAACTTCTACGGCTATATTTGGACACGATCCTTCCTTTCTTGCCCTACTATCTAATCTTGACAGAATATATGATCTCATACGAAAGAAAATTTCACAAGCGTTGTTTTGAAGATAGTTGTGTTTTTCGGGCAGATTTGATACCTTAACGCAATTGATACTTGATGACACGATTAAGGTAATCAAAGGCTTCTGCAAAATTGCAGGTTAGGCATACTTTGACAAGAAAAAAACGTTTTTTGATTTTTTCTTGTTAAACAGTAAGTTGTTCTTTAACAAGTAGTTAAGCGATTACTTAAGAAAATCAAAAAACGGATTTTCTTAAATAATATATGCCTAACCTGCAATTTTGCAGAACTCATTTAAGATAATCATAGATGGGAGATATCGGATGCGAAAGTCACTTTTGATCTCAATGATAGCAGCCGTTGGGTGGGGCTTATGTCCAGGCAACACGTCCTTGGCCAAAAACGAGGCGATAGTGACCAGGATGCAGATGAAGGGAACTGATTACCGGGACTGGCCCATTCTAAAACGTTATGACCAGAATCACGTTGCCCGTATTGCCCTTCCATTGGGCGGAATTGGTACGGGGACCGTGTCCTTAGGTGGACGTGGCGACCTGCGTGACTGGGAGATTATGAACCGTCCAGCCAAGGGTTTCACGCCACTGAGAGGCCGGATAGGTCCCTTCTTCGCCCTGTATGCTAAGACGGCTGACGGACAAACAGTAGCCCGAGCAATCGAGGGACCAATTGAGCTGTCGGACTACGAAGGCAGCCACGGGGCCACGCTGCCCAACCATGGCCTGCCTCGCTTCCACAACTGCTCGTTCGCCGCCGCCTATCCGCTGGGCCAGGTGCATCTGTTCGACCGCGAAGTCCCAGTTGACGTTCGTATAGAGGCGTTTAACCCGCTTATCCCCGGCGATGCTGAAGCAAGCGGAATGCCCGTGGCTGTCCTGCGGTATGTGCTCCGCAATACGACTGATAAGGCGGTAGTTGCCTCAGTCTGTGGCAGCATGCCAAACTTCATCGGCATAGATGGTTCGGGCGAAACGAAGGATTGGAAAGGTGACCTTGTAGCTGTCGGCGGCAAGGCAAACCGGAATGAGTTCCGCAAAAGCCAAAATGTCCAGGGCATCTTTATGCATTCCAAGGGCGTCGCCCAACGAGCCGAACAGTGGGGCACGATAGCACTGACTACCGCCGCTTCGTCTAAAGTCAGCTACCGCACATCGTGGACACAAGATCGCTGGGGTAGCTCGCCGCTTGACTTCTGGGACGACTTCAGTGACGATGGGAAACTCCAAGAGCGCAAGGCTACGGGAGAAGACACACCAATGGCATCTCTTGCCGTTGAAGTCACGCTGCCGCCGCAAAGGACAAAAGAGGTGACATTCTTAATTACGTGGCACTTCCCCAATCGCTATACCTGGACACCGAAAGGCAACGACCAAGACCTCATCGGCAACTACTACACCACAAAATATAGCGATTCCTGGGACGTAGCAGAGAAGGTCACGCCTCAACTCACGAAGTTGGAGGAAGCAACGGTCAGCTTCGTGCGGACCTTCTGCCAGAGCGATTTGCCTGAGGTAGTGAAAGAAGCTGCGCTGTTCAATATAAGCACGCTGCGCACACAGACGTGCTTTCGTACAAAAGATGGACGATTCTACGGTTGGGAAGGTTGCAGCAATCGCAGGGGCTGTTGCCATGGCTCGTGCACGCATGTCTGGAACTACGAGCAGGCTACGGCCTTTCTCTTCGGCGATCTGGCCAAGTCGATGCGTGAGGTCGAGTTCGCCCATGCTACGGACGATAAAGGGCTGATGAGCTTTCGGGTGAACCTGCCGATTCAACTGGCACAGACTTTTGGCAAGGCCGCTGCCGATGGGCAGATGGGATGCATTATGAAGATGTATCGCGACTGGCAGCTCTCCGGCGATGACGAAATGTTAAAGACCCTTTGGCCCCACGTCAAAAGGGCACTGGAGTTCTGCTGGATCGAAGGAGGCTGGGACGCTGACCGCGATGGCGTTATGGAAGGCTGTCAACACAATACTATGGATGTAGAGTACTATGGCCCGAATCCACAGATGGGCGTGTGGTATTTGGGGGCACTGCGGGCGGGCGAAGAGATGGCCCATCACCTTGGCGAGGAGGACTTCGCCAAGAGGTGTCGTGACCTGTTTGAACGAGGCAAAGAGTGGATTGATGAGAATCTCTTCAATGGTGAATACTACGAGCACAAAGTCCAGCCGCCGAAGGACAAGTCGGAGATAGCACCGAGCCTGCTTGTTGGGATGGGCGCAAAAGACCTGACCAGGCCCGATTACCAACTGGGCGCCGGCTGCCTTGTTGACCAGCTCGTGGGCCAATATACGGCTCACGTGTGCGACTTGGGATACCTGCTCAAGCCGGATAACGTCCGCAAGACATTGCACAGCATTATGAGATACAATCTCAGGCAGGGCCTACACGGGCATTTCAATTGTATGCGCAGCTTTGCCTTGGGCAATGAATCTGCCCTTCTGATGGCCAGCTACCCCAAAGACCGACCAACGAATCCGTTCCCATATTTTACTGAGGTGATGACGGGGTTCGAATATGCCGCCGCGATTGGGATGCTGTATGAAGGCCAGATGGATAACGGCTTGCAGTGCATCAAGAACATCCGTGACCGCTACGATGGGCGTAAGCGAAGCCCCTTCGATGAGGCTGAATGCGGCCACCATTACGCCCGTGCTATGGCAAGCTGGGCAGCAGTGCCGGCACTGACAGGGTTCGGTTATTCCGGCGTAGAAAAAACCATGACCTTTGCCCCTGAAGATGGTACATTCTTTTGGTCGAATGGGTACGCGTGGGGAAGCTGCTCTCTCCAACGCAAGAAGAAAGGTGTGAGCGTTGAACTGTCTGTCCTATATGGCGAATTGGCCTTGTCAAGATTCATTTTGCGTGAATTTGGCTACCGCGAGTTCGATCCGCCGGCCGGCGGACTGCGAATCAAAGCCGGAAAGAAAGCTACGTTCCGCATCCGGCGCGGCAAGTAGTGGACAATGTCAAATAATAGCCGATTGTAGTGACTTAGGAAGGAGTTGACATGAACCAGTCAGAATCAGCTAAAGCGTTGGAGATGTCTCGGCGGGAGTTTTTGCAGACAGTGGGCACGACCACCGCTGGCGTTTCACTCGGCTCTGGAAAGTTGCTTGGCGCAGCGTCTCCAGCGAGAGCAGGCATCCGGCAGAGCAAAACCGCCACAGTGCGTGGCGCCTTTATCTATCCGCCGACCGAGTCTCTGAGGCAAGTCGGTTACTACAGTTGGCCAGGGTCAACCTTTGATGCTGAAGGGCGGCAAAAGCAGTACGCGAGCAGGATCAAAGAAATTGAGCAAAGACTGGGTATGCGCATCGTGATGGATAAAAAACCGCTTGATGATGCAACGAGCGTGACGCGGTTTATTAGCGAAGTCAAGCAGTCAAAGCCTGATGGATTGCTCCTGATACCGTTCAAGAAAGGTCATTGGCCGCAGGTCACGCGCATAATCAAAGAGACGGGAATCCCTACGGTCGTACTTGCCACTTTGGGAATCCTGCTCGTGGGACATATCAACGAGCTACACCGCAAGTCCGGCGTTTATCTGATCAATTCGCTGGACAACCTTGGTGCCGTTGAAGATGGTATGAGGATGATCAAGACGGCCCATTGGATGAAGGAAAGCACCATCATCAATATCTCAGGATCAGAACGCAGAGAGACAATAGTGCCTCACCTCGGAACCAAAGTGCGGACCGTCCCGCTTGCGAGATTCATTGATGAATTCAAACGGACGAAAGCTACAAACGAAGTGAAGGATTTAGCCGAAGCGTATCTGAAAAATGCCAAAAAAGTCATACAACCGACCGAAGCAGATATCTTGGACGCCGCCAAGACGTATTTCGTGCTCAAAAGAATCATTGAAACAGAGAAGGGCGACGCCGTAATGATGAACTGCCTGCCAGGACTTCAGAAGCCACACAAGCATCCGCCGCCCTGTATGGCTTTTATGAGCCTAAGGGACGAAGGGATCGCCGCCGGCTGTCAGGCTGATCTTAGCGCAACACTGAGCTTGATGCTTGTGCAAGAACTCTTTGATAGACCGGGCTTTCAGCAGAACGCTTCTATGGAGACGGACAGAAATCACTATTTCGGGGCACATTGCACGTCCGCATCAAAGTTGAGCGGCACGACCGGCCCTTCCGAGCCGTACATCTTAATGAGCCATGCGGAAGCGGGCTGGGGCTGTGTGCCAAGGGTACTCTGGCGCACCGGCCAGGAAGCGACTATTGCCCAGTACGTTCCGGGGAAAACACCCAAGATGTATATTTATAGCGGCCAAGTCGTAGGATGCCCGAGTATCCCGCGGACGGGCGGCTGTCGCACGAATGTGGAGATGACTATCAACGAAGTAGACGACGTCTGTGATGTCAAGGGTATGCACCAGACCATATTCTATGGCAACTACGCAAAACAGCTTCGAGCATTTTGCCAGCTCTATGGCATCGGCGTTGTTACCTGATAACGCCTGTTCTCTGCGATGATCTGACACAACGGTCCTTCTCGCGCGGTTCGTTGCCTTAGAACTCACAATATCTTCGCTTCTTGTGTCGATGAGCTCAAGAAGCTGGCTGTCGTAACGAACTCAGGGCCCGAATCCACCAGAATATCGACTTTTTTTCGGCACCCAAACCTCATTTTCGAGCCACAAATGGGGTTTTCACAAAAACGTTCAAAAAATCTCAAAAATTAGCTTGATATAGAGTGCTCTGTAGCATAGAGTGCTTTGTAACAATAGCGCGTGTTGGATCGTCCTAATCAGGAGACTGCCATATGAACGTATCTCAAGAAGATGCCCGCAAATCACTGACGATCATCAAGACCACATCGGACCATACCCGCAAAGTCATCGCCTCGAGCTATGCAAGTGGCCTGCTGATTCTTTGGGGGTTGATATGGGTCGTCGGCTTTGCGTCCGTTCACTTCTATCCTCGCCGGGCGGGATATATCTTCAATACACTGAACGCGATAGGAATCGTTGGCACCATACTGATTTGTAGGAAATGGCCACATAAGGTCGCCACGAAGACTCCTGCGTCCCAGAATTTTTTCTGGCGTTTTTTGGGGTTATGGTTCCTGCTGTTCGCGTTCGCTTTGCTTTGGCTACTGTTGCTTACACCATCCAGAGGCATACAGGTGTGCGCATTTTTCTGCACCGTAGCTATGTTTGGCTATGTTGTGATAGGACTTTGGTTCGGCAGTTACTTCATGGTATGGCTGGGACTCACAGTGACAGGTCTGACGTTTTTAGGGTACTACCTGTTTCCCGATTATTTCTATCTGTGGATGTCTCCAATGGGCGGAGGAGCGTTACTCGCAACAGGCATATATATTCGAGTCTGCTGGAGGTAGCTGTGGTTGAACTTAACAATGTGATACATCAGCCGGTTCGGCTGCGAATAATGTCGTCGCTGATCACCCTTGATCCAGGTGAACAGATTGATTTCACGTACTTGCGCGACCTGCTGAAGCTTACGGACGGCAATCTGGGCGCTCATCTAACTAAGCTTGAAAACGCCAGCTATATCAAGATTGAGAAAACCTTTATCGCTCGTAAGCCTCGAACCTTTATCAGTGCCACAGGAAAAGGCCGAGATGCCTTCGAGGCGCACGTCGCAGCGCTTGAACAAATCTTAAAGGGCTCCCAGGAGTGACACACTTGCAACAGAATGATCGTAACTGTCTGAATGGCAATTGTTTGGATGTAAGTCTAAATCAATCAAATTAGAGAAAGGAGACTGTTATGAAGGCGACCAAATTAATTGTGTTGTTGCTTGTAACCGCCGCGTTAATCTTCGCAGCTACAAGCATGATCTCCGCCGAATCGGCCGGCGACAAACCCACCTGTACCATCCGCCAGCTTGAGGAGCAGGTGGTTTTTTACACCATCCACCGAGGAGGCCTTGACAAGATAGCTTCAGTCGTGATGAATCTTTTCAACCTCGCAATAGAAAAAGGTGTTTACCCGGATGGGCCTATAACATTCGCGTATCTGAACGATTTTACCCGCACATCCAGCGAGCACTGGCTCATCGAGATTCGTTTGCCCGTGGATAAGAGCGCGCTGAAACTCTCCGGCACCTTGGGGAAAATGACAGACGTCAAGACCCTCGCGCCTGTGAAGGTGGCCACGACCATAAAGCCTGAAGGCATGGCAAACCCGCGTTCTGCCTACGAACGCCTGTATACCTGGATGCTCAGACACGATCACATGCCCACATCGGGGCCACAGGAGACGTTTCTGACGAACGCTGAGTCGGGCGACTACGCACAGATGAAAACCGAAATCATGGTACCCCTCTGGGATCCTTCTGTACTCAAGGCCATTGACTCGATTGCCCCAAATATGCTAAGATAAACAAGACTCATTCACGATCTTGTTTGTGAGTCCCATGACTGCAACACCGACTGAAACATCAGTGAGGAGCTGTACAGAAGATGCTCCAGTCTGTGAAAATCGTATTGTACGTCCTAATGGTGGCCGTATCTCTGGGTGGTTCGGCAGGAGCCAATTATCCGGTAGGCGATCTGAATGAGGACCGGAGAGTCGATTTGGAAGACCTGCAGGTTCTTGCCGGACAGTGGTTGGATGAAAGCTGCCTTATTCTTGACTGCGAAGCTGACTTGGATGGCGCCAACGGGATAAACACGGTTGACTTTGCCTTGCTGGCAGAAAACTGGGGGGGCAAGGGAACCGCCTTGGTTATGAGTGAGTTCATGGCGTCCAACAGCAAAACCCTCCTGGACGAAAACGATGATTCTTCGGACTGGATCGAGATCTACAATCCAACAGATGCGTGATGCCGGCCTTTTCCCCAGTATCGATGCCCCTGTATTCAGCCAGCAAGGCGGATATATTTCGGCGGTCGACTCGATTTCGATCACTTCCACGACGGGTACAATTTATTACACCCTCGATGGATCTGATCCACACTTGCCTGAGACTTCAGGCGGGGGTACTATCAGCAGCACTACCCTCG
>DAOWID010000157.1 GCA_030641115.1 Planctomycetota bacterium
TCTCCCTCGAAAGAGGGTGGGAGATTGCGGTCGTGCGAATCCGATGGACGTTTATGAGCAGAAGGCGGTTTCGTTAAGGCGTCAGCGTTTTATCCACCCGTGTTTGGTTCCGGCTCGACCGGGTTAGGTCAATACCGTGTGGCAGCCTCAATCCACCGTAGGCGGATTGGGGATGGCTGTTCATCGGCTGCGTTTCGAACCCTTCAACCTTCTTATCGCTTCGAGTTGCAAGATGGCCTCCTTATCTCGCGGGCGGCTCATCGCCTTTTTCGCTTCTATCAAGGCGTCCAGGCTCAGTACACGTATCTGCATATTCTCCACCTCAACAGACTTACTTGCCAGCTTGACTTGGTGAAAATCGCCAACGCCGTCAATAAAGCTCAAGCAGTCGAGTTGCCCGATGTCGGTATCAAGATACAGGTTCTTGAGCTGCCCGCAGGTTTTCTCTGTAAGTTTGAGCTTTTTGCGTTCCGGTGTCATCTGGTGAACGGGGTGCAAGTCGGAGATGGCTTTTTGCAGTGAAATCAGATTGGCGGGTGAAAAGTCACAGCAGATGTCAACGTCCTGCGTTACGTATGTGCATCCATGAACAACGCCCGCAAATCCGCCAACGATTACGAAATCGACGCCGGCCCTAACAAGCCGTTCAAGCAGGTTTAGAAAATCGCTGCTCACAGACGTCTTGCCTTCCGCAATTTCTCTACGGTATTAAGTGCGATTTGATGACGTATGATACGCTCAGTGCAGTCTCTGCTGATATTCTGAATCAGCATGGAGACATCGATGCCGTGGTCGATCGCTGCTTGAATTTCGTTTACATCCTGCGATTTGCTCTTGCGTATCTTGCTCTTGTTTAATTTTGCTGTCATATTCTCAATTACAATCATCCGTAGTATGAGCAGTAAGTCCTGTCGGTCTCTCACACAGTAACACAATGCACGACGGGTGGCAGCCTCAAGCGAAGCTTGGGGATGGCCGTTCACCGTAATACGAGCAGTAAGTCCTATCGCTTTCCCAAACCGTGACGCAATGCAGCGATGCCTGCCCGAACTTGCCAACGAGTCTATTCCACGCAAAAGCTGCAATATTTTCGACCGTGGGATTCGTCTCGTTAAACTCAGCCACATCGACGTTCAGGTTCTTGTGGTCGAGAACTTTTATAAGCTCACCGTCTACCGCTTTTTCAAAATCACCTATAGAAAACTCATCCCCACTCGACGGTCTCTTTACTGTAACCTCAACAACATAGTTGTGCCCATGACCGGCAGGATTCGCGCATTTGCCGAAAACCTCGAGATTACGCTCTTCGGAAAAACCATCGTTCCAAAGCTTATGCATCGCCGCAAACTCAAACTTCTCACTAAAATAAATCATCTCCAAATTCCTTGAATCCATTGCTATTTTCCTGAAAGGATTCAGCTTCAAACTCAGTTTGCTGAGTTTTGCTGTCCCAAACTTATCCGCCAGTTGGCCCCAGGCCGATCCTAAAAGTTCAGCCATTCCCAGAAGCCCGATATGTCGGCCTCGACGGAAATCCTCTCTAATTCGCTCGGCAAATATCGGCACGACGAATCTACGAACACTCTTGTCAATCTCAGCTACGTTTACTACGAAGCCCGTACTCGGCTCAACCTCACCTGCTACCTCCACACCTAACTCCAAAAATATTGATAATCCCTCACCCGCAGGCTTAGATGCGAACGGATTGGACCCTTCGCTGTCTCCTGGCAAAAAAGGATTGATAGAAAACCGCACCTGTCTGCCCAGTGTCTGCATAGACAAAGTGCCTTTTACTTCCTGCCTTTATACATCAAGCTCAGGATCTCGTTTCGGCTTCGTGGGTCTCTCATAAATATCCCCCGCAGTGCCGATGTCACCATAACCGATCCGGGTTTCTTTATGCCGCGAATAGTCATACAGCTATGTGAAGCCTCCAGCACAACTGCCACACCTTGTGGCTTCAAGCCATCCATTATAAAATCAGCTATCTGGTACGTAAGTCTTTCTTGAGTCTGCAGTCGCCGGGCAAACGTATCCACAATGCGAGCCAGCTTGCTCACACCAAGCACCGTTCCTGTAGGCAGATATGCAACATGAGCCGAGCCGATAAATGGCAGAAGATGATGCTCGCAAATACTATAGAAAGGTATATCACGCAGAAGAACAATCTCGTTGTAGTCCTCCGTGAAGACACTGCGAAGGTGCTTTTGGGGATCCTCACGCATACCGCCCAGAAGTTCAGTGTACATCCTTGCCACCCTGCCCGGCGTTCCCTTTAGCCCCTCACGCTCGGCGTCTTCGCCAACCGCCGCAAGTATCTCCACAACAGCTTTCTCAATCCGTTCGGCATCTATCTTCTTGCTTGTCTTGCTCATCCTGCCAGATCCATTAGATATGTGGCCAATAGTCGCACACCAAATCCACTCGAACCTTCTGCCATAAATTCCGTGGGCTTACGGAATATGTCCATCCCGGCAATATCCAGATGCGCCCATCTTGCGTCACCCACGAACTGCCTCAGAAATGCTGCGGCCGTGCACGCTCCGCCCCATTTGTTGCCAATATTTTTCAGGTCAGCTATCTTGCTCTTCA